>NZ_JAKUGG010000007.1:0-238644 GCF_022663835.1 Bacillus cereus group sp. BfR-BA-01347
GACCGGAATAACAGGCCCGATCGGAATAACAGGCCCAACCGGAGAAACGGGGCCGACCGGAATAACAGGAGCAACCGGAGAAACGGGGCCGACCGGAATAACAGGAGCAACCGGAGAAACAGGCCCAACCGGAATAACGGGACCGACCGGAGAAACAGGCCCAATTGGAATAACAGGTCCAACCGGAGAAACAGGACCGACTGGAATAACAGGCCCAACCGGAGCAACAGGTCCTACTGGGGGTATCGGTCCTATAACCACAACCAATTTGTTATATTACACTTTTGCAGATGGAGAGAAACTTATATATACAGATGCTGACGGGATACCTCAATATGGTACAACGAATATTTTGTCTCCTAGTGAAGTTTCTTATATTAATTTGTTTGTTAACGGAATACTACAACCACAACCATTATATGAAGTGAGTACTGGTAAATTAACTTTATTGGATACGCAACCACCATCGCAAGGATCTTCAATTATATTACAATTTATCATTATTAATTAAAAGGACAGATCCTTAATGAAAAGGAATCTGTCCTTTTTTGTTTTATATTTAAATAGTTAAAATTAAGTGAAGGTACATTCAATTTCTAGCTGTCATAAATGGTTGAATGATAGGAATTTTAACTTCAATCCTTTCCACAGTGTATTGGAATAAAATATAAAATGAATTTTTCAATATATTATATGAGAGTCCTCTATAATACAAACGGCTTCATGTTTAAAAAGAGAACACAATCTTAGTAAAGAAATAATGTATATTTATATAAAAAAATGGCACTGTTAATTGTTGAGTATATTCAAATTAATATGTGTATTTAAACCTAAGAGATAAACGTGGAAAAATAAAATAAACCCGTAAGTTTAGGTATTTAATCTAAGCAGTCAATTATTAAAAACATATAATTAATATGTGAGTCATGAACATAATTAAATAACGTTTTTAAGTTTAATTATATTTCATGTTTCCTATTTTAAGTCAATATATAACATGTTTTTTTACAACTTTATGATCCTTATAATAGGAAAAACTCAAATATAAAACAAGTAAGGAGGACATAAATGACAAACAATAATTGTTTTGGTCATAACCACTGCAATAATCCGATTGTTTTCACTCCAGATTGTTGTAATAATCCACAAACAGTTCCAATTACTAGTGAGCAATTAGGTAGATTAATTACTTTACTAAACTCTTTAATAGCGGCTATTGCAGCGTTTTTTGCAAACCCAAGTGATGCAAACAGATTAGCTTTACTCAATTTGTTTACTCAACTATTGAACTTACTAAATGAATTAGCACCTTCTCCAGAAGGGAATTTCTTAAAACAATTAATTCAAAGTATTATCAATTTACTACAATCTCCTAACCCAGATTTAGGTCAATTGCTTTCTTTATTACAACAATTCTATAGTGCTCTTGCACCATTCTTCTTCTCTTTAATTATTGACCCTGCAAGTTTACAACTTTTATTAAACTTATTAACTCAATTAATTGGTGCTACTCCAGGAGGAGGAGCAACAGGCCCAACAGGTCCAACGGGAGACACAGGTCTAGCAGGAGCAACGGGTCCAACAGGAGCAACAGGCCCGACAGGAGCAACAGGTCTAGCAGGAGCAACAGGCCCGACAGGAGCAACAGGTCTAACGGGAGCAACTGGTGCAACGGGAGCAACTGGTGGCGGAGCTATTATTCCATTCGCTTCAGGTACAACACCAGCTCTGTTAGTTAATGCGGCATTAGCTAATACAGGAACTCTTCTTGGATTTGGATTTAGTCAGCCTGGCATAGCTCCAGGTGTGGGAGGAACTCTCACAATACTACCAGGTGTTGTAGGTGATTATGCATTTGTAGCACCACGTGATGGAATTATCACGTCATTAGCAGGATTCTTTAGTGCAACAGCGGCGTTAGCTCCATTAGCACCTGTTCAAATTCAGATGCAAATATTTATCGCACCTGCTGCAAGTAATACGTTTACACCAGTAGCACCACCTCTATTATTAACACCAGCATTACCAGCAATAGCAATTGGTACTACAGCAACAGGAATCCAAGCTTATAATGTTCCAGTAGTTGCTGGGGATAAAATATTAGTATATGTTTCATTAACAGGAGCTAGTCCAATAGCTGCAGTTGCCGGATTTGTAAGCGCAGGTCTTAATATCGTCTAATTTGTTACAATGTTAATAGGAAATTAAACAGGGGTTCGTATATAGTCCTTCCTAATAAATTTAGGAAGGACTATATTTTTGGGGGAAATATGTAATAAATTAAATGAACAATTACTCTTTGTTAAGTTCGTATAAAAAAGTATAATTTCCCCTTTCTTATTTAAGGAATAAATTATGTAACTTAAAAAATTTCAATCAGCAAAAAAAGATGAATTCTTTTAAAAAAGAATTCATCCATAAAATAAACTATTTATTTTTATTGCAGTTACATCCTTTTTTCTTTACATAGCCTTGCTGAGTTAAGTCTCTTTGCGATTGGGAATTGGAAGATTGCGAATTGGAAGATTGAGAGGATGCTGAAGAGCTACTATTTTTATTATAAGAGTAGTTTTTTCGATAGTTATAATTACTCATAGTACTATCACCTCCAATTTAATATATAAATATTATATGTATGTACACTATCAATTGTTACTATTATTAATAGGAAGAGAAGATACAATAAAAAATCTCCTCGGTATTTTCCTAGGAGATAAATGATGATTCTTTTGAAAAATTATAAATTAATAACCCCAGTAAAGAGGAAAGTAATAAGAGTCTTGGCAATACGGATTATGTTGTTGAGCGGGGGGCTGGGGTGGATAATTTTTCATTTCGCGGTTTTGATTACAGTTTGCCGGAGGGCCAATTACAGCAGTTGATTGGATAGGAGAAACCGCTTGTTTCCATTGTTGTTCATTGAGACAATAAGTATGGGCCATCATATGAGCAGGAGTTAATCTTAAAATGTCAGAACCGAAAATAACTTCTGGCGTTGGGGCATTGAAAATAGCTAATAAATGAGTATTATCTGCTGTAGCAATTTCATAATGCCACCATGCTTGTGGAATGTTGGCAACTTGCCCGGGTTTTATCGGTAAGTTTAATATTTGATTCGTAAATGGATTAAGTAAAGAAACAACAGCAGACCCTGAAATACAATAAACAAGTTCAGCTGCATTTTGATGAATATGTGGCTCTACAACATTTCCTGTACTTAAATAAATATCTAATAATGAAGTATTTTCTAAGGTATTTAATTGTTTAATACCAAGTACATTTATATAATTTTTGGCATCTTTCCGAAAAAAATTACTTTTATTTACATCATAAGTAAAATTGGTTGAGGGGGAGGTATAGTCGATGTTGGCAGTCAATTGTATTACCCGCCTTTCTATAGGTAAGTTAGGTTACAAAATTAGGATATGTGTCTAGTCTTTGTTTTGTGCTGTTGTCGGTAGCTTAATAAATTCACTTATTCCATAAAGAATAAGGTGTTAAGACTAAACTATATTCGTATTCCCATTCATACTTTGGATTGATGGAAAAAAGTAATGAAAATGTTAATTTAAAATTACATCAATCATTTATAAGGAGTGAATGTTCATGTCATTTAGTGAAATGATTAGAAATGAAGTACTCAGCTGGGCGGGTGTTTCTGAAAAACCGCATCGATTTGGTGGTATTGAAATAAATTATGGTAAGAAAGAACTTGGGCATCTTCATGGTGATAAATTAGCTGATTTACCATTTCCGAAGTTAAAGAGAGATGAATTAGTGAAGCAAGGATTGGTAAAACCACATCACGTATTACCTGAATCAGGATGGATCAGTTATTATTTAAAGAGTGAAGAGGATATTCCATTTGCAATTGAGTTATTTCGTATGCAATATGATCGAATTAAAAAGTAATGAAATAAAGTAGGGTAATAAAAATTTATTTTTATGTCACATCCCTCCTTAATCGTTCGTCTTGTATGTAGAACGATTGAGGAGGGATTTTATTATGAATACATTTGATATAGCAATTGTTGGCGGTGGGCTTGCTGGATTAACAGCATCTATATATTTAGCGAAAGCTGGAAGGAAAGTGATTGTATTAGAAAAGTCTAGTCAATTCGGTGGCCGAGGGATGACTATAAATAAAAATGGAATCTGCATGAATCTTGGTGCACATGCTTTATATAGAGGCGGGACAGCGTTTATAACTTGTAATGAGCTCGGTATGAATCTTCCAGGTGGAATACCATCTACAAAAGCACATGGAATATGGAAAGGGGATATATTCACTATCCCAACAGATTTTTACTCAATTTTATCAACACCACTACTTTCTTGGTCTGCAAAAGTACAATTCTCACGTCTTATGATGCGTTTAGGAAATTTAGATGTAGGAGAAGTTCCGAAAATGAGTCTAACTACATGGGCAGAAAATGAAATAAAAGATCCAATGGTTCGCAATATATTTTATGCGCTATGCCGGACAACAACATATACGTTTGCTCCTACAATACAATTAGCATCATCTGTACTAAAGCAAATACAGCTTTCTATAAAAGAGGGGGTGCTTTATGTAGATGGTGGTTGGGAGACGATAATAACAAAATTAAGAGCTATAGCGAATGATATTGGGGTACAGTTTTTGGCTAAAAAGCATGTTGTGGAAATTGAGCATTCCGAAGATAAACAAAGAATACATTGTGTTGATCATGAGGTTTTTGAAGTAGGCACAGTTATCGTGACGACTCCGCCGAAAGAAGCTTGTAAAATAATAAAAGGTGCAGAAGGAACAAGTTTGCATAGATGGAGTGAACAATCGGTACCGGTTACTGTTGCTGCATTAGATATTGGCTTGAGACAATTACCCAATCCTACACATCAATTTGTATTAGGATTAGATCAACCTATATTTTTCACAAATCAATCGAGAGCAGCTAAATTAAGTGAAGATGGATCAATTGCAGTGAGTCTAATTAAGTACCATAATCCTGTGCTAGAGATGAATCATATTCATGAAGATAAAGAACAATTGGAAAGTACGATGGAGTTGTTACATCCAAATTGGAAAAGAGAAGTTGTTGCACAGCAATATTTACCGAAAATAACAGTAGTACATGATTTTCCTCATATTGACCGTGTTGAAAAACCGGGCCCTAATATACCTGAAATGCCAGGTGTTTATGTTGCAGGAGATTGGGCAGGGCATGATGAAATATTAGCTGATGCTGCGGTAGCAAGCGGGAAACGTGCAGCGTTACACATTTTAAAGCAATATGAAAGTGAGGCAGTTCATCATGGAAACGGAGCAGTTATATGAAGCGTATCAACCATTATTATTTTCGTTAGCATACAGAATCCTTGGGAGTGTTATGGATGCTGAGGATATCGTTCAGGATGTATTTATCTCGCTAAATAATATAGAAGATCCTCAATCTATAGAAAATATGAAAGCATATTTATGTAAGATGGCGACAAATCGTTCAATTGATAAATTACGATCGGCAACGCATAAGCGTAACGTGTATGTAGGGATGTGGTTACCAGAGCCAATTGTAGAAGAGAGTGATGAGCCATCAAAGTCTTTTATAATGAAAGAATCCCTTTCCACCGCATATTTATTACTTTTACAACAGTTATCTGAGGTAGAAAGGATTGTTTTCATATTAAGAGAGGTTTTCAGTTATGAATACGAAGAAATAGCTTCAATTGTTGATAAGAGTAGTGTGAACTGCAGGAAGATCTTTCAACGTGCTCGAAAAAGCATGTTGGAGAAACCGAAGCAATCAAAATTAAGCACGGAGAAAATGGCTTCTTATGTTGAAAAGTTTGTATCATCATTACAGTGTGGGGATGCGGAAGGTATGTTAGAAGTATTAAAAACAGATGCTATACTCAAAGCTGATGGTGGCGGTAAAGTTACGACTGCGATCAATCCGATTTATTCTGCAGATCGAATTATACGTTTGTTCTTTGGGATTGCACAACGATTGACAGAAGAGTACACTGTTGATTTCAAAATGGTAAATGGTATACCAGGAGTTATAGTTACAATAAATAATAAAGTAACGTATGTTCTTTCGTTTGCATTTGAGGATGAGAAGATTTCAAATATTTATATGATGGTTAATCCTGAAAAACTTATGCATTTAAATGTAAAAATATAAAAAAGCGCATTTCTTCAGAAATGCGTTTTTTATTATTTTTCTAACATTTCAAGAGGTACATCTTTTTCGCCGGCTACCTCAAATTTAATTTCCCCGTCTTCTTCATAAATACGTGTAATAATCGGTATAGTAATCATTAATTTTTTATGCTGCTTTCGTTTTCGAGCAGCATCTAAGCTAATAACGTTCATTTGTAAGCATCCTTTCTTCTGGAAATATATAAACAAAGAAAATGCGTCCGAAAAGGGCGCTTAATTGAATTTGAAATACCGATTCATTTAAAATGTGGTTTATATAATTTAATAACTGCAATTTTAATATGAAATAATATGAATGGAATAATTGCACGTAGAAATTAACTTTACCAAAAAACGAAACAATATGCTATAAAAAATTATAAATCTTTGTCATATAACAGGAAAAAGGTTTTTGTTTCGCATATAATAAAAAGTAGACGGGCAGCAAGAGCTTTTTTCATCATATTGCTTGGAAAGGCGATGAAAAGAATGGATACAGTAGATTCATTATTATTGCAACTTGAACAATATGGAGAAGAGCATGATCGAAATAAAAAAACAAGGGAAGAAAAATTACGGAATGTTTCTCGTGAGATGGGGCAATTTTTATCAATTTTAGTAAAAGGGTGTAATGCAAAAAACATCTTAGAAATTGGAACTTCTAATGGTTATTCTACATTGTGGTTAGCTAATGCAGTAGAAGAAACAAATGGAAATGTAACAACTGTAGAGCTTTCTTCAGAACGAGTTGGAGAGGCACTTGTCAATTTTGAAAAGGCAAACCTGTTACAAAGAATCGATATTCATAATCAAGAAGCAGGGGCATTTTTAGATTCCCAATTAGATCATTCATTTGATTTTATTTTCCTAGATTCAGAGCGCACGCAATACATGTGGTGGTTTGAGCATATAAAACGTATGTTACAACCAAAAGGTTTTCTTGTTGTTGATAATGCAACTTCTCATGCGAGTGAATTAGATGAGTTTATAAAAATGATTGAAGAAGATGATACGTTTGAAACGGTGTTATTAGCGTTTCAAAAGGGAGCATTTGTAGCTCGCAAAAATAAATAGAAGTGAGTGTAATAGAATTATCACATTGAAAACGGGTGAATGTCAAAAGATTGAGTGTAGCACGATTAAAAGAACATAAATTATTTAGGAAATATATGAAGAATCCGCCTTCAGCATGTCGTTCTCTAGGTCTTAAGTCTGAGGAAAATTATGTTGATTACAGGTATACTTATAGTAAGAAACAGGGAATGACTGCATAAACAGACATTTCTAAAAAAATCGATTTCAAGCAGTCAGAATGTATATGAAATACGATATAATTGATGAAATATAGTGCATATAAATTCGCACATATAAATAAAGGAGCGATTTTGTTGACTGAACTCGAGAAAAAAGAACCTGTATCCATTGTGAAAGATAATAATGTAGAAGTAGTAGTTGATACAGTTATAAAAGATGAAGAATTAGAGGAACTAAATAAAGAAGCTGATCTTTATGTACAAAAGTTAAATAGCGAGCAAAATACAGATTTATCAAAAGTATTGTCTCAGCTAGGAGATTTAGGGGATAAAGAGCAACAAGCAGCAGGACAAACGTTATCAGCTTTAAAACGCCCTGTAACAGCGATGATGAATGGGAAAAATGAAGAAATTCCAAATACATTGTTAGAATTACGAAAAGTGGTATCAGAGCTTGATCCCAATTCACTTAAAGCAAGTGGTATGAAGAAAATAATGTTTAAAGTATTCAAGAAAAATCCACTTGAAACATACGTGCATAAATACCAATCTATAGATAAACAAATCGAGGAAATTATTAGATCCCTTCTAATTGGCCGTGATAACTTACAAGAGGATACAGTTGGTCTTGAAATGTTAAAAGAACAATCGCACGATAAAATTCATGCGCTTGATAAACAAGTATACTTAGGGAAAAAGCTTGCTGGCATGCTTGAAGCTGAGAAACAAAACCCAGAGCGTCAAAGAGATATTCCGTTAATTAACGATGCGTTAGAAAAGATACTTGTACGTACACGTAATATGCAGCAAGCGAAAAGTGTATTATTACAATCGATAGCTTCTGTAGACATCATTAAGAAAAATAACGAAAAGTTAACAGAGGCAATACGAAATGCAATTACGATGACGCAAAACGTTGTAACAGTTTCAGCTGCTATTCAGCTAGCATTAACGAATCAACGTAAAACAATTGACGCTGTAAATGCGACGAATGAAGCAATTGAATCGATGGTATTAAGTAATTCTCAAGCGTTAAAACAAAATACAGAAGAGACGACGAAATTGCTTGAAAATCCCGCTATTAGCATGGATAAATTACGTGAATCATTCCAAAATGTGTTCGCTGCAATTGAAGCATCTGAAAAATCGTCAGAACGTATTATCGAGTCAAGTAAGAAGTTCGTTATTGAACTAGACACATTTAATGATGAGATGAAGCAGAAACTCATTCAGCGTCCAAGGAAATAACGGATTATTAGAGGAGGTGAACAAATGAGTTTCATTCAAACAGTACTATTACTACTCGGTACATTGCTTTTAATAGCATTTACTGTTGTTGTTTTAGTCGTATATTTCGGACGGAAGTTGTATTTTTCATGGACGAAGCCATATAAAAGAGCGCAAGATTCTTTAGATAAGTTATCAAACAAATCAATACCGTTTCTACAAGAATTTACACAACATCCACTGTTTTATCGCTGGATTCGCACTGAAGGAAAGAAAGAACAAAATACATTAAATACTCTATTTTGTGCATCAGGTCAACGTACGAGAGAACAAGTCTTCTCGATGTTACCGAAAGAAAAGCAGAAAAAAGTGCATGTAATGGCAAAAATTACGAAAAAGTTTACGAATGAAGATATCGATGTGGCTGCGATGAAAGTGAAAGATTTCTTAAGACAAGAAACACAACAAACTGTAAAACCGACAGACTTATCATTTTACAAATTGTATTTTTATGACCGTTATCCAGACGCATTAAATACAATTCAAGCGTATAAACGCTCAATAAATCCTTCATTACAAAGAACGGTTGATGATATTACAATTTCAGTATTGAATGCACTTCCGTACTATCAAGAGCAACGCATGTTTGAACAACAACATAAACTTGAAACGTTCTTAATGAAAGATTTAACGGCCATGTTATCGTTGGTAGTACAATTACCACCTTCACAAAGACCAGAGAAGGAAGAAGAATTGAAAATCTACTTGGAAAATTTCCAAAAAGAAATGGAAGTAGTAGAGCGAGATATTCGCGACTCAATTGATCACGATTTAAATGTGAAGATGAGAGCAGCGACTGAGAAGTTTAAGAATAAATAGAAGAGATCGCCTAAAAAGTTGAATGTTTCAGCTTTTAGGCGTTTTTTTTGTGAGTTGAGAGAGTGTAATCTTTTGTGAAATTGTATATACAAACGTTAATAAGTGGTAAAATATAGAGTGTTTTTTTATACTTTGTGTAAACAATTATTATAAAAGGGGTATGATATTGTGCTAATTGAGTTAGTCATACTATTTGTAATTCTATTTTTATTTCTTGGCTACCCTATTAGTAAAGCATGGGATAGTTTCCAATTGAAGAAGGAGAATTCCTCAAGTATACTAAAGTTCGAGCCACAGGAAATATTATCAATAGGTTTGAGTTATTTTATCTTTGGTTTAGGTATTATGTGGAATGCAAATGATGTAAGAGCAGGAATACCATTACATAAATTCGAAAAGAACGGAATGATGTCTGATCAATATGCTTCTTTAGCACATGACCACATTGCGATAGTAGTTCTTTTAGTTATTTTAGGTGGAGTTTCGTATTGGAGATTAACAACAGGCTTAATAAAACTTTCACCAATATTTTATATTTTTTATAGTACTTTAATGATAGTAAACATTGTATATACATTCATCTATATTACTCATACAGGCTCTGCTTTTTATACGGAATTAGGAGGATTGAGATACATTCCAGTCTTTTGTATTCAAGTTGGAATGCTTGCATTTAGTCTATTATTCTTAGCTAAATTAAGAAATACATTAGGTTATTTCATACAATCTCAGAATGAGAAAGATTATACGCAGAGCAACAGAATTATATTATTGCTGTATCGCATTTCTTTTGGATATCAAAAAATGGCTACAGTCTGGATGATAAGTTTATTTCCTGTCTTGTTAATTGTTCAATTTATTTTAATACTGTTTGGCCAAAAACCAGATAGTTTTATAAGAGTGTTTATGGAAACAAGTAGTTTTAATTATTCTAAGATTCCCGCCCCAAGTCCTCAAATTGTCTCCGGGGATGGGCATTATTTATGTACAGTTTCTGTGAAAGGTCATAAAAACATCGTTAAGCCATTACGAGCAGGAATTAGGCATGGGGAAAGAATTACAGTTAATCGACAGTTATTAATTGCGAACGCTTTTGAAAATGTAATTGAGGAGCGGGTACCAAAATGTCATAAAGTTATTCGTAATTTTTATGATAAATACGGTTATCCAATTAGTAAACATATTAATACGAAATGGTCGGCTGATTTTGTTTATATTTTAATGAAGCCACTAGAATGGTTCTTCTTATTTGTACTTTACACAGTAGATAAAAACCCTGAGAATAGAATTCATATTCAATATAGTGAACTACGAAAATAAAAGTAAGAGCCCGCATTCAAAAAAATGCGGGCTCTTACTTTTATTTTGCTTGAATAGTAGATTTACTAGAAGCCACACTTTCATTATGCAATCGATCAACTGCAGTTACGACATACGTATACGTTTCTCCAGAAATAGCGGTTTTATCTACATAAATTTCTCCAAGTTTTGTTTTTCTTACAGTAGTAAGTAAATTTTTGGGGTTTTGTATATCTACTTCATTTTTCCCATTCGTGCGGTAAATAGCGTAATAAGCAGAATCATTATCTCTATTGTCAATGATACCGATTGCAATACCTTCATTTCTTGGAATGGCACCTTTTAAAGTCGGTTGTTTTGGTGGATCATGATCAAGCCAAGGCATAGGCGGGATTAATGCAGGATATTTATATATGTCTTTTGAGAGTCGATCTTTAACTCCAAGTGGATTGTTATTAATATCTTTTAAGCTAAAATGCATACTACCTTTTATTTCAGGATATAGCCGGTTTAATGCAATTTGTCTCGGATATTCTTCTGGATCAGACCAAGCAGGGACGGAGTTATTATTAATTTTATAGGCCGCTTGACCGATGTATAGGTGAATTGGTTTGTTATTTGTTTCTTTAACCCACCAATCTACTAATATGTCATATGCAGCTGGGGTGAAACCTATATTCCAATATATTTGCGGTGTAATGTAGTCAATATATCCTTTTTGTATCCACTCACGTGTGTCAGCATAAAGGTCATCATAGTTTCTTTGGCCTGCGGTTGTGTTAGAGCCAGTCGGATCGTCAGCTATATTTCGCCATACGCCGAACGGACTAATGCCAAACTTTACATATGATTTTTCTTGTTTTATAGCAGTATTTAAATCTTTTACAAGTTCATTTACATTGTTACGTCGCCAATCTTCTATATTTGTAAATCTACCGTTATTATATGTTTCGTACGTTTTCTGATCTGGAAATTCTTCACCGGCTACTTTATATGGGTAAAAATAATCATCCATATGCAGCGCATCAATATCGTAATTTTGTACGATTTCTAAAGCACCTTCTGTTATAAATTTTTTCACTTCCGGAATACCAGGATTGTAATATAACTTTCCACCATAAGGTACAACCCAATCGGGATGTTGCCTTGCAGGATGATTATTTGATAATCGATTTATATCGGTATGATTCATCGTTATTCGGTATGGGTTAATCCAAGCGTGGAATTCTATATTTCTTTTATGAGTTTCTTCAATCATAAATGCGAGCGGGTCATAACCAGGATCTTTTTCTTGTGTCCCCGTAATGTATTCAGACCAAGGACCGTAATTTGAAGGATAGAAAGCATCAGCAGTTGGTTTAATTTGTACAACAACTGCATTCATACCAGTGCTTTTTACATCGTCTAATAATCGTATAAATTCTTGTTTCTGTTTTTCAATGGGTAAGCCAGTTTTTGAGGGCCAATCAATATTCAGAACAGATGCAATCCATACAGCACGTAATTCGTGTTTTTTGTATGCAGTATTTACTTCAGCATAAGTAGAGTGAGGGGGAATGAAAGAGAAAGGGATGAACAAGATGACGATACAACATATCATTAATAAACGTTTAACGATCATTTATACGCCTCCTATCATATGATTAGTTAAAATAATATCTGAGGCGAGGTTGACCTTGCAATAGAGAAAATTACATATTGAAACATTAATTTAATAGGGGAAATATTTATAATGAAATTTACTTTCATTATAAATAAATTCATTTACTACTTCATATGCTTGTTAGTAAAGTGAAACTTCCTTTCATTTGAAGGGTAATAAATTATAAGTATAGGAGGATTAACAAATGAAAGTTTTGTTCGTCTGTTCTGGAGGAATGTCCAGTGCAATTGTTGTAAACGCTTTAAAAAAAGAAGCGGAGAAAAATGGTGTGAACATGGAAGTGCATGCAATTGGAACGAATGAGGTAGAGGAAGAAGTAAAGAATGGTTGGGATGTTGTAATGGTTGCACCACAAGTTAGACACCGATTTGACTCTGTAAAAAAATTTGCAGAAGAGGAGTCTATTCCGTGTGGTATCATTCCGCCGCAAGCATATACGCCGCTTGGTGGAGCGACTTTATTAAAGACTGTAAATGATTTAATTCGTTAGGGGGAACCGTTATGAATAAGTTTGTCACGTTTCTTGATAAAAACTTATCTGGACCGATGGCAAGACTTTCTGAACAGAGACATTTACAAGCAATCCGTGATGGAGTTATTTCAGCATTACCATTTATCATCGTAGGAAGTTTCTTTTTAATCGTAGCATTTCCACCATTACCGAAAGATAGTTTCATATCCGTTTGGGCATTAAAGAATCAAACAAGTATATTAATACCATATCGTTTAACTATGTTTATTATGTCTTTATATATAGCATTTGGAATAGGATATAATTTAGCGAAGAGTTATAAGTTAGATGCTTTATCGGGAGCTCAGCTTGCAGTATGTTCACTACTTTTAACATTAACTCCTGAATTAATTGATAAAAAAGGATTCATGCTTCCGATGACAAATCTCGGAGGGCATGGACTATTTGTGACTATGATTGTTTCTATTTTATCAGTTGAGATTTTAAGGTTTTGTAAGAAGAACAACGTAACGATTAAAATGCCAGAACAAGTACCACCGTCAGTATCGCGTTCGTTTGAAGCACTTATACCTGCTGCATTCGTTATTATTATTATGAGCCTTATTACAGTTGTTTTTAAAGTTGATGTACATTACGTAGTGGATAAATTAGCCGCACCGTTAGTCAAAGCTGGAGATAGTTACTTTGGCGTCATAATACCTGTATTTTTAATTACATTTTTCTGGTCCTTCGGAATACATGGTGTATCGGTTGTAGGTACTGTAGCAAGACCGCTTTGGGATGTATATCTAGGAAAAAACGGTGAAGCTGTAGCAAGTGGTGCGAGTCAATTTCCATTTATTGCACCAGAACCGTTTTATCAATGGTTTATTTGGATTGGTGGCTCGGGAGCAACATTAGGGCTTGTGTTAGCGATGATCGTATTTGGTCGGTCAAAATATTCGAAAGCATTATCGAGAACATGTATTGTTCCTGGGATTTTTAATATAAATGAACCGGTTATATTCGGTTTGCCGATTGTATTAAATCCAATTTTAATTATTCCTTTCGTCATTACGCCGCTAGTAACAGCGACTATTGCTTATGCCGCAACGGCAATGGGTTTTGTAACGCCAACTCATATTATGCCACCATGGACATTACCAGCCCCAATTGGTGCATATTTAGCTACAGGTGGAGATTGGCGTGCTATTGTATTAGTCTTAATAAATATAGCTATATCATTCCTTATTTATTTACCATTCTTTAAAATGTACGACAAAAATATGCTTGAAATTGAAAAGCATGGTGACGGGGAATCTGTTAATCCTTAATCTGCATGCTGTTATTTTGAGTGATAGACTTCTGTCTATCACTTCTTTCACATTAAAACCAGTAAGGGGGGAATAAAATGAATATAAAATTTAGTTATAAAGGTGTATTTTTATTATTATTTGGAGTGATTTGTTCAAATTTACTTTTTGTCCCTTTATTAGGCATGCTAAATCTATCGCAAATGCATAGTATATGGCTCGTTACAAGCATTGCGGCAAGCGTTTTGCTTACGATAGTTGTTTCTTTCATCGATGGGTCGTTTGCATCGAAAGCTCAATTGTTTTTTAGATTTATATTGTTTTCGATTGGTTGTACGTTGGTTACTTACATGATTGTTTTTTAGTAAATAGGAGGTCATGCACGTTATGTATATTGCAGGGGTAATGTCCGGTACATCATTAGACGGAATAGATGTAGCACTCGTTCATATAGAAGGAAGCGGTGTAGATTCTAAAATTGAACCCATCTATTTTACTACAGTTCTATTTTGTAATGATATAAAAAATGAGATCCAACAAGCGTTATCAATTGAAACTTCGAATGTCCAACTTATATGTAGTTTGAATTTTAAACTTGGTTTATTCTTCGCCAATGCTGTAAAGGAAGTTTGTAAAGAGGCCAATTTTCCTTTGAGACAATTAGATTTAATAGGTTCTCACGGACAAACGATTTATCATCAGCCAAAGCAAGAAGGGAATATTATTTCTTCAACATTGCAAATTGGGGAACCAGCAGTAATAGCATATGAAACGAACACGACGGTTATCTCGAATTTCCGAACAATGGACATGGCGGCAGGGGGACAAGGTGCACCACTTGTACCATATTCAGAAGTTATTTTATATCAGCATCAAACTAAAAATAGACTGCTACAAAATATTGGTGGGATTGGGAATGTTACAGTGCTTCCAAGTAAACGAAGTAATGAGAGTGTTATTGCTTTTGATACGGGACCAGGCAACATGGTAATCGATGAAGTATGTCAAAGATTATTTCATGTACCATATGATCAAAATGGTTGGATTGCAAAGCAGGGGGTAGTTGTAGATGAAATTTTAACATACTGTATGAACCATCCATTTTTGAACATGAAACCACCAAAATCAACAGGTAGAGAACAGTTTGGAGAATCGTTTGTGACTGATATATTGAATCGATTTAAAAAGCATAGTAAAGAAAATATATTGGCAACTGTCACGATGTTTACAGCATGTTCAATTATTCATCATTATAAGGAGTTTATTTTGCCGTATTATGAAATTGATGAGGTGATTTTAGGTGGTGGTGGAAGTTATAATAATACACTTGTTGAAATGTTACGGAATGGATTAAGAGAAGAGAAATGTAGCATATGTATACAAGAAGATATTGGTCATTCTTCAGCAGCGAAAGAAGCAATTGCGTTTGCTATTTTAGCAAACGAAACGTATCATCGTAATCCGAGTAATATGCCGAGCGCAACAGGTGCTAAGAATTCCGTAATTTTAGGGAATATAACATTCCCTCCATACGCAGATGAAAATGAGGCGAACATATGAAGTATATGATTGGAGTAGATGGCGGGGGAACGAAGACGGAGGCCATTGCATTTGATCAAGATGGAAATGAAGTTGTAAGAGGTACGAGCCGATTTGGAAATGTATTAATAGATTTTGATCAGGCACTGTTGCATATTATGGAAGCAATTGATCAATGCCAGAAGAGTTTAATAAATGGGCATTGCGTTTGTATTTGTTTAGGAGTAGCTGGTATAAGCGGAGCGAATACAAATGAATTAACATTACGTTTTAAAAAGAAATACGGAACAAAAATTGAAATTTTTAATGATGCAATGATTGCGCATGCAGCAGCTTTAAAAGGTAAGGATGGAATATTAACTATAGGTGGTACAGGTGCAATTTGTATCGGAAAGAAAGAAGAAGTATATCAGTATAGCGGTGGATGGGGACATATTTTAGGAGATGAGGGGAGCGGATATTGGATTGCATTACAAGCTTTAAAGAAAATGGCAATTCAGTTCGATCAAGGAATCAGTCTTTGTCCATTGAGTTTGAATATTCAAAGGCAGTTTCAACTTTTGACACCGTCTCATATAAAAAGCTTAGTATATACTTCTTCTAAAGATAAAATTGCAGCAATCGCGCCATTAGTTATTCAGGAAGCGAGAAATGGCAATGATGATGCGCATGAAATTATGATGCAAGCTGGAAAGGAATTAGCAAGGATTACAGTAAATGTTTATAACAAGTTGAACTTTAAGTACTCAACGCCAATTGCAGTAAGTGGCAGTATATTGCGTTTAGTTCCTGAAATATTTGCTGTATTTCAGAAATGCTGTGAAGAAAGTATGAAAGAAATTACATTCGTATCACAAGCAGAAATGGCAGTGAAAGGAACATATTATTTAATGAGGGATATATATTTTAAAAAATAGTGTATGAGAATTTTTGTATGATTTGTAAAAATATGATGTTAAAATGTATAAAGGGATGTATGTTAAAAACGTACAATATACGTAGTAATTGAATATTGTATATGTATTCCCATGTAGAAAGTGAATGATTACATGATTAATAGTATGCAGTTTTTATATTTGGTGGCTTCTTATTTAATTGGAAACATATTGACCGCTTATATAGTAACAAAATTGAGACATAACGTTGATATTAGGGATGAAGGAAGCGGAAATCCTGGCGCAAGAAATATGGGGCGCGTATATGGAAAAGGGTATTTCATCGCTACATTTTTAGGTGATGCGATTAAAGGGGCAATAGTTGTTGCTGTAGCAAAATCTCTTTTTAAAGATCCTACATTCGTAATGTTAACATTATTGGCCGTTATTATTGGACATATTTACCCAGTTTTATTTAAAGGCAAGGGCGGTAAAGGTATTTCAACATTTATAGGAGGACTAATCGCATTTGATTATTTGATAGCGCTTACCCTCTTAGGCATTTTTATTGTATTTTATTTAATATTTAAAGGGTTTACGAAGCCAGGACTAATTACGATTGCTTGTTTACCAATTTGTATGATTCTTTATTCTTATTCTATTGTTACCACTATATTAAGTGGAATGATTATTGTACTTATTCTATATGTAAATCGAGAATAAAATGAATGTTTAATAAGTGGAGATAATCTCCACTTATCATTTTTTATTAAATAGATAAAGGAGATAAGGCATGGGGTTAATTTATAAAGTTGCTGATCAAGATTGGGAATTTGAAAGTATACATAAATTAAATTATAAAACTTTTGTGGAAGAGATACCACAACATGAAGAAACGAAAGACCGGTTTCGTATAGATCGGTTTCATAAAGAAAATACATATTTAATTTGTTTAGATGAGGATAGATTAGTAGGTATGGTCGCAGTGCGGGGAAAACGACCATTCTCGTTAGATTATAAAATCTCAAATTTAGATGTTTATTTGCAAGAGCATGGAGAAAAAGTGTATGAAATTCGTTTACTTTCAGTAGAACGTGAATATAGAAATGGAAGAGCGTTGTTAGGATTAATTCGTTTTCTACATCGTTATTTGCTTCTAAACGGATATGAATTAGCACTCATTTCTGCAACAACACGTGAACTAGCTTTATATAAGCAAATGGGATTCAAATCTTTCCATACGTTAGTTGGTACAGAAGAAGCAACCTTCCAGCCAATGTATGTTACTCCTGCTATGTTTGAAGAGTCGAGTGTTGGGGGGATTATGACGAAAGAATATACGTTTTTACCTGGTCCAGTAGATATTGAAGAGAATGTTCGAAAGGCATTTTCTACGCGGCCTATTTCGCATCGATCTAAGTCATTTCAAGTGACAATGGACAATGCGAAAAAACGGTTACTTCACATGACAAAAGCAAAACATGTACAGCTTATGTTAGGAACAGGGACGTTAGCAAATGATGCGATTGCTTTACAGTTACGTTCTTTAAAAGGGAAAGGACTAATATTAACAAATGGAGAATTTGGAAATAGATTAGTTGGACATGCAAAACGAGCTTGGTTACATTTTGATACGTATAAAAAAGAAATGGGAGAACCGTTTATTTATAACGAATTAGAAGAAATAATAACAACTGGAAATTATGAATGGCTTTGGTTTGTTCATCATGAAACATCTACTGGAATGTTAAACGATTTAGACGAGTTAAATACTCTTTGTAACGAGAATCAAATGAAACTATGTGTAGATTGTATAAGTTCAATTGGAGCAATACCATTAGACCTGAAAGATGTGTATTTTGCAAGTGGTGTTAGCGGTAAAGCGATTAAATCATATACCGGAATTTCTTTCGTTTTTCATAACCACATTGTAAAAATAAACGAGGCTGTGCCGGCCTATATGGACATTGGCATGTATGAAGAAAATGAAAGCATTCCATACTCACAATCATGGAATTTAATTTACGCATTGCAAGAAGCGTTGAAGAGATTTGAAGATGAAAAGGCATTTGTAAAAATTAAAGAGACATACGATTATGTTGAAGAAGTTATTACTGATATGGGGTTAAAGCTTGTTTCACCTAAAGAACATGCCGCGCCAATTATACTTACTATTGTATTGAGCGAAGATCATTCTTCTAAAGTAGTAGGCGATGCGTTAGCATTACAAGGATACATTGTTCATTATGAGTCATCTTATTTGCAAAAGAATAATTGGATTCAAATTGCATGTTTAAATCATTATAAAGAACGCGATATGAAGAGGATGTTAAATTGTTTGCAAATGTGTTTATTTTAGAGTGGGGTACATATATAAAGACTTTTTCTTTTCGTATAAAGGAGCTAAGACTTACGAAAACTTAGGAATAGAACATTGGAAGAGGTGTAAGTATGATAACTAGAAAACTACCATTACATATAGACGATATTAAAAAAGCTCACAAAATTCTAGATAGAAATGCTCGTAAAACGCCATTAGTAAAATCTTTTTACTTGACTAGTAAAACGGGCGGAGAAATTCATTTGAAATTAGAAAATATGCAATTAACGGGTTCTTTTAAATTTCGTGGCGCATTTAATAAAATGTCGCGGCTCACGGATCAAGAAAAAGAAAGAGGTGTAATTGCATGTTCAGCAGGTAATCATACACAAGGAGTTGCATTATCTGCTCATTTACTCGGTATTAAGAGTAAAATTGTTATGCCAATTTCTGCACCGCAGGCGAAAGTTGAAGCAACTAAAGGATATGGATCTGAAGTAATTTTACATGGTGAAACCTTTGATGATGCAAAGGCAAAATGTAAAGAAATTATAAGGGAAACAGGTGAAACATACTTACATCCATATGATGATGTAGAGGTAATGGCTGGTCAAGGTACAATTGGATTAGATATTCTTGATGATATGTGGGATGTAGATACTGTCATTGTACCAATAGGTGGAGGCGGAATTATTTCTGGTATTTCTGTAGCATTGAAATCTTTTAATCCATCCATTAATATAATTGGTGTCCAAGCAGATAATGTTCACGGAATGAAGGCATCTTACGATAAAGGCGCAATCGTAGAACATTATGAGGCGCCTACTATTGCAGATGGTTGT
The DNA here is from genome assembly GCF_022663835.1 of Bacillus cereus group sp. BfR-BA-01347. Classification (NCBI taxonomy): domain Bacteria; kingdom Bacillati; phylum Bacillota; class Bacilli; order Caryophanales; family Bacillaceae; genus Bacillus; species Bacillus cereus group sp. BfR-BA-01347. The sequence continues at coordinate 19,843 of NZ_JAKUGG010000007.1, forward strand.
GCAGTTAAAATACCAGGCGAATTAACATTTGAAATTGTAAAAGAATTAGTAGATGATATTGTAACTGTATCAGAAAAAGAGCTGGAAGTAGCGATGAAAGATTTATTACAACGTGGGAAAGCTGTTGTAGAAGGTGCAGGTGCGTTAGCAACTGCTGCACTTCTTGCAGGAAAAGTTGATAGCTATACAAAAGGAAAAAAGGTAGTAGCAGTTATATCTGGTGGGAACGTGGACTTACAGCGCATATCGAGTGTATGTGAGCACTTTTTTGTTGCTAATGAAGTAAAATAGTTTTATGAAAGAAGAGCTAAGAGAAATAATCTTAGCTCTTACTTTTTGTCTACCGTTTACTGTAAGTAGCAATAAACTTGCAGAATTTTCCGTTTAATCAATTGTATTATTTAAGCGCCAATTTTTGCACATATCTTTAATGTTACAATAATTATTTCAATATTGTCGAAACGTAAGCAGAAATTTAATATAATAGTCTTAATGTGCTAATGAGCGGTGAGGAGGGCAGGTCATGAATAAAGAAGAACAGGTCATGAACGGTTTCAGGGAATTATATAATAAGCTGGTTTGGCTTAATAAAGATAAGATGGAAGAAGGTCTTAAAGGGTTTAAGTCTTCTGAAGTCCACTGTATTGAATATATTGAAAACAATGCAGATTCTAACGTGACACAACTCGCAGAGGCTTTTTATGTGACTCGTGGTGCTACAAGTAGAATGACTAAGAAGCTCATACAAAAAGGCCTTGTTGAAAGCTACCAAAAGTCAGAAAATAAGAAAGAAATTTATTTTAGACTTACCGAACAAGGGAAAGAAATTTATAAAATCCATGAAGATCTGCACAAAGAGTTTCAAGAGCGGGATAAAGCTGTATTTGAGCAAGTAACTGAAGAAGAATTCAACAGTATAATTAGCTTTGTGGAAAAGTATAGTAGACATTTGGATGCCGAAATAAAGAAACAAGGTATACATATTAAATCGTAAGACATTTTAAGAATAAATGGCAGCCTTACTCTAATATGAGAACAGGCTGCTTTTTTATTATTTTATTTTGTTGACAAAGCAACAAAATATTTTAAGGAGAGAAGTCAAATGTCTATATTTAGATCACAAAATGAAAGGGAAACTGAAAAAAGCATAGATAAACATGCTTTACTATTCGGACTTATTTCTGTATTTCTTTGTGGTATAGGTTTCAGTATCATCATGCCTGTAGTCCCATTCTTAGTACAGCCATATACAAGTAATCCGGAAGAACAAGCATTAGTTGTTACACTACTAACTTCCGTATATGCGGCTTGCGTGTTTTTAGCTGCCCCAGTACTCGGGGCTTTAAGTGATAATTATGGCCGTCGTCCATTACTTTTAATATGCTTATTTGGTTCTGCAATTGGGTACTTAGTTTTTGGAATAGGAGGAGCTTTATGGGTACTATTTGCTGGACGCATAATAGAAGGAATAACAGGCGGAAGCATAAGTACCATTTTCGCATATTTTGCAGACATCATCCCTCCAGAACAGAGAACGAAATACTTTGGATGGGTGAGTGCAGTTGTAGGTGTGGGAACTATTATTGGACCAACTCTTGGGGGCTTACTTGCAAAGTTTGGTCATTCTGTACCTTTATACTTTGGAGCGTTCATAACTTTATTAAATGTTTTATATGGTATGAAATACATGCCTGAGAGCCTTGACAAAAATAACAGGTTAAAAGAGATTACTTTTGTAAGGTTAAATCCTTTTGCACAGCTAGCAAACATACTTTCCATGAAAAACTTAAAATGGTTACTTGTCTCAGCGTTTTTACTATGGATACCTAACGGATCTTTACAAGCGATTTTCACACAATTTACAATGGATACTTTCAGTTGGAAACCTGCATTAATCGGACTTATGTTTTCAATTTTGGGCTTTCAAGACATTGTTTCACAAAGTTTTATCATGCCAAAGCTTTTAATCAAGCTTAGTGATAAACAAATAGCAATTCTTGGGATGGTTTCGGAGATTATAGGATACAGTTTTATTGCGGCATCAGCTTTGTTTTCACTCTATCCACTACTAATCGTTGGAATGCTAATGTATGGTTTTGGGGATTCAATTTTCGGGCCTTCATTCAACGGGATGCTTTCAAAGTCTGTCAGTTCTAATGAACAAGGAAGGATTCAAGGTGGAAGCCAATCTATTCAAGCTTTAGCAAGAATGATTGGTCCGATTATTGGAGGACCAATCTATGTATCACTTGGTCATGCCGCACCTGCTTTTATGGGTATGATTCTTATAGTAGCGGCAATAGCAGTTTTGTATAAGGGAACGTATGAAACTGTATAACAGATAGATATAAGAACAAATAAAAGGGAGTCAGAACTTAGGAACAAGTGCTGATTCCCTATTTGTTTACGGTTTGAGAGCTAAGAGAAATGCTTTTGTTTAGGAATTTATTCTGCAATGGTCTCATGGTGAGGGGTAATATTCAGTGAGGTGGAACTATCATTAATTACAGTTAGCTTTATTTGAAAGTAAAAAGGTAGGTAAATGACTAGATAATTTCATTATGCTTGTGCTGAAGTAAATAATGACTCCATTTTTATTTTGCTCTTCTCTCGAATTTCAGCATCTGCATGGCGCATCACATATTTATGCGCTACAGCGATTGCTAAAACATCATCTAATAAGCCAATCCCAATAATAGCAGCTATATCTGGAATGAAATCGATTGTTAATACGTAATAAGATAAAGCGGCTAATATTATGAATTTCGCCTTAGTAGGTAATTCTTTCTTTTTCATTGTGTAGAATAAAATAATACTTTCATATACGCTAGATTTACCGAGGTTTACAGAGCTTTTTTTGAACTTTTTCCAAAGTGTCTGTTTCTCCATATAAACACTCCTTTTACAAAACATAGATTTTTTAAAAGGATGGACAAAGAAGTGAGAGATTAATCAATTTTATTGTTTTTCTTAATTATATATTTCCATAAAAATAGGGGATTACCTGTTTAAAATAATATAATGTGGATTATGCAACGATTCATAGTGTTCCGTTACATAGTATATATATTGTAAAATGTATGTGGATGATTTAGTTATTATTATGCATTTCATAAGCGGTATGGGGAAAGCAAAATGAAAATAATAGAACTACCAATTGAATTCGAATTTAACGGGCAAAAACAATGTGTTTATCCAAGTTTAATTATAGTACATAATGAATTAACATTAGTCGATACAGGATATACAAGTTTTTTACCTTTAATTGAAAATGCAATATTAAAACATGGATATGAGATGAAAAACTTAAAAAATATAATTATTACTCATTATGATGATGATCATCTAGGGGCTTTATATGATTTCAAAGTGAAATATCCTCACATTAATATTATTGCTAGTGAAATTGAATCTAACTATATTAGTGGTGATATAAAATCAGAGAGGTTAGTTCAAGCTGAAGAAATGTTAGAACGTATGCCAAATGAAGAAAAAGAATTTGGTAAATGGTTTATACAACAGTTAAAAAATATAAAACATATTTCCGTCGATGAAAAAGTGCATGATGGTCAAATGATTTTGAATAATGAATGTCAAATAGTAGCGATGCCAGGACATACTTCGGGGCATATTTCATTATATTTTCCGAATTTAGATTGTGTAATTACGGGAGATGCGGCTGTTCAAGAGAATAGTGAGTTAGTAATAGCTAATCCGAATTTTTGTTTAGATATAGAAAAAGCGAAACAGTCTTTAAATAGGATTAAAAGTTTTAAAGCAGCAGAGTATTATTGCTATCATGGAGGAAAGCTTACTGTATAAACTAATGAAAACCGGTCTTTCCTAAATCGAAAAGATCGGTTTTTTAGTTCATATATTTTGCGATTTCAACCAAATCAGTAACAGTATATTTCGGTAAAATTGAAATATATATGTAAAAAAGAATATATAATTTGAGCAAGGGGATAGGGGGAAGAAGATGGGTTCGTTATTTGATGTAATAGCAAATGTTATTTTGTTTTACCCTCGAAGTGACATGAAATTAAAACATCATATCGCAAAATTAAGTGAATTAGAGTGGTTTCGAAATCTACATGAAGATTCGAAGTATACAAGTTTAATTTGGAGTAATAGAAAAATTAAGAAGTATATTTTGAATTCAGCAAATATGGAAGTACTAATAAAATCAGAGAAAAAGCAAAAAGAATTTGTTCATCTAGTACAGGATGAATATAAAAAAAGAAGATAAGAATTTTTTTATTTTTCATATTTGGCGAAACAAATGGTACAATGAAAGCTAATGTGAAAAATAAGGAAAAGAAGTGGTCTATTTGAAAAACTTTTTAGAATTAGGAATTAGTGAAACTTTTAATCATACATTACGTGAAAATGGCATTACAGAAGCAACACCAATTCAAGAGCAGGCAATTCCCGTTATTATGTCAGGTAAAGATATTATTGGGCAGGCGAAAACAGGAACGGGTAAAACGTTAGCATTCGTGTTACCAATTTTAGAAAAAATCGATCCTGAGTGTAGTGATGTTCAGGCTTTAATTGTTGCGCCAACAAGGGAACTAGCACTGCAAATTACGACTGAAATTAAAAAGATGCTTGTTCAAAGAGAAGATATTAATGTACTAGCGATTTATGGCGGGCAAGATGTAGCACAGCAATTGAGAAAATTAAAAGGAAATACACATATAGTTGTTGCGACACCAGGACGCTTATTAGATCATATACGTCGTGAAACAATTGATTTAAGTAATCTTTCAACGATTGTACTAGATGAAGCGGATCAAATGCTTTATTTCGGTTTCTTATATGATATTGAAGATATTTTAGATGAGACACCTGGTAGTAAACAAATGATGTTATTCTCAGCAACGATGCCAAAAGATATTAAAAAATTGGCGAAGCGTTATATGGATGAACCGCAAATGATTCAAATACAAAGTGAAGAAGTAACGGTAAATACAATTGAGCAGCGTGTCATTGAGACGACAGATCGTGCAAAGCCAGATGCACTTCGTTTTGTTATGGACCGTGATCAGCCATTTTTAGCTGTTATTTTCTGTCGTACAAAGGTTAGAGCAAGTAAGTTGTATGATAATTTAAAAGGACTAGGTTATAATTGTGCTGAACTTCATGGTGATATACCTCAAGCGAAACGTGAAAGAGTTATGAAGAGTTTCCGCGAAGCGAAAATTCAGTACTTAATTGCGACTGATGTAGCAGCTCGTGGACTTGATGTAGATGGTGTAACGCACGTATTTAACTTTGATATTCCTGAAGATGTAGAAAGTTATATTCACCGCATTGGCCGAACAGGACGTGCAGGTGGATCAGGTCTTGCAATTACGTTCGTTGCAGCGAAAGATGAAAAACATTTAGAAGAAATTGAAAAAACGCTTGGTGCACCAATACAAAGAGAAATAATCGAACAACCGAAGATAAAACGTGTAGATGAAAATGGAAAACCGGTACCAAAGCCGGCTCCGAAGAAATCAGGTCAAAATCGTCAAAGAGATAGCCGCGAAGGTTCAAGAAGTGATTCAAGACGTGATTCCAGAAATAGCTCAAGAAGTGGTTCCAGAAATAGTTCGAGAAATAGTTCTAGAAATGAAAATAACCGATCATTTAATAAGCCAAGTAATAAAAAAGGTAGTACAAAGCAAGGTCAGCAAAGGCGTGGTCGTTAAATAGTTATAATTGTAAAAGAGTCGCAAAATATTGTGGCTCTTTTTTTGTTTGTATACAACAAGGATGATGGCAAGAAAAAACAAAAATTTCATTCACCGTATTTGAAATTTATAAAGGAAATTTTATAGTCCAAAACCATTAGAGCAAGGATATTACTATCATTCAGCAGAACACTTTGATTAAAAGAAAAGGTATTGAAGCGAGCGAGTATTTTCATTACACATTCCGCAATTATCGAAATAGAACAAGAGAAGTTTATGAAGGATTAAACTCGTATTGGTGTACGATTGTTGGAAACTGGAAAACTAATTTGTTAGCTTTGATCGATGAGGAACTCGAGAAGCACCACTGCCATCCTTATGGGGAAATTGCTTATGACGATGAAGGTAATGTAGTGATAATATGCGAAATAAGAAAAAAGGACTAGCAGTCGTACCTGCCGTCCTTTAATAGGAGAAAAAGTAATCTTGTTTAGAACTACGCATAAACAGAAAATCTGCTTGTAATTAGTTTTACCCTAAATATACATGTCTATACAAAAAAGGGATAAGTAAAAGATACTTATCCCCGGAAGGGAAATCCCAAGCACCAAAATGGCTCGTATTGGTCTGCAGGTTCAAAAGTAGTATATGTAAAACGAAAAATCTCATACAAAAAGCAGACAACGATTTTGGTTGTCTGCCAGTGAGCTCAATGAGTTAGCTAATTGTGATAATTTGCATCCCCATTGCGAGAAGAGTGAAGCTGCTAGTTCAAACAGCTTGTTGGTATTATTTTCGATTTCTTAAAAAATATACAGAGAAAGCAGATAAGTGAAGAACCTACCTGCTTTTGCTGTAACAAAAGATAAGAGGTATTAGCCGTGGACACGGCGGCTTGAAAATAGTATGTATTTTTATTTAAAAAATATTCAAGGGGTGAAGAAACATGGAATGTTTAATAAAGGTGTTTGTTTTATTAATCAGTTAATTAATAAAACAAAATAGTTATTTGGGAGAAAGGGAAAATGAATATGAGATGAATTGAAGCTGTTGAAGAATTACTTGAAGTGATGAAAGAATGCTTTTGGAACGGAACATCTTTAAAGGGGAAGCTAATGATTTTAATATTGTATCTTGGCTGATTGAAAAAGCGACGCGTAAAACAAAATAAAGATTTCATTTTGTAGCAATGGAGAATAGATATGTGTACTTATTGGGGGAAAGTAGATAAAGAGTTCTTTAAGAGGCAAGAACCGGAACAAAATAAAAGAGCGGCTAGCAAAAGCTAACTGCTCAATACTCAATACAAGGAGATACAGAGAAGACTACTTTAAATGAATGTTGGCATACAGCCTACATACAGTATTGACCGAATGTTTATTTTAAATTCAATTTATTTAAAGTAAACATCCCAACAGATAAAATGGTTGCGCCTGCTACAGAACCTAGCCAGTCTCTCCAACCTAATGTATTTAAAGATGCATCTGTTAAATCCGTAATTAAGAAGATAGCAAACATTAATACACCAAATGTTAAGCATCCCCAAAATGTTTGCAAATATTTAATCATCTTCTTTCGGAATTTGCTCATATAAATCACCCTTATTAATAATTTATATTTTTATAAATAAATTATCGCATGTGCAAAAATTAAAAGTGCGAAATATGCAATATTACATATTGGAACTCAACAAAATACTCCATTGATAAGTACATAGATCGAACGGAGGGGAACCGTATCGTATGAATCAATTGTCATTTTTTGAAGTCATCGATGTAAAGGAGATGCGCTGACTTGTGGTGAAGGAGCTGAAAAACTACAAAGTGTTGTGCGTCTGGATAAAGAATCGAGAAAAATAGGATCAAGCGGAGGGCATCGTTCTTTTCCTAAAATGAAAGGTGACGATAAGAAACATGAGATACGTTTTAAACAAATTGAGCGGACGTTAAAAAATAAAAATTTATAAAGGAAATGGAAAGTATGGTGTTGTATATGTACGATAATAGGAAACTTTTTGCAAACTAAACATATAATTTTAATAGACCGACAGTCGGTCTGGTGGGAAGGAGAACTTGAATGCGAATTGTAAAGGAGTATGAGGAGCGTAGAAAGGAAATTTTAGAAACAGCTGAGCGTTTGTTTCTTACGAAAGGTTATACGAAAACAACCGTGAATGATATTTTAAAAGAAATTGGTATAGCAAAGGGGACGTTTTATCATTATTTTAAGTCGAAGGAGGAAGTAATGGATGAAATCATTATGAGGATTATTAAAGAGGATGTCACTAAGGCGAAAAGGATTGTCTCCAATCCCGATATCCCCGTTTTAGATAAGTTATTTAAAATTTTAATGGAACAATCACCAAAATCAGGAGATGTAAAAGAAAAAATGATCCAACAATTCCATCAACCAAATAATGCAGAAATGCATCAGAAAAGTTTAGTGCAATCCATTATACATTTATCTCCTGTATTAACGGAAGTTTTAGAGCAAGGAATAGAAGAAGGCATATTTTATACTCCATACCCACAAGAAACAATTGAATTATTACTCTCTTCAGCACAAGTCATATTTGATGATGGTTTATTCCAGTGGAAAACGGAAGAAATGATGAGAAGAGCTAAGGCTTATATTAAAATGATGGAAGTATCTGTTGGAGCGAAAGAAGGGTCCTTTAATTATATGATCGAGGTTTTAATGAAACAGAAATAGCTTTTTTCTGTTTGGGTATTATAGACCGGCAGTCGGTCTATGCTAAATGAAGGATGTGATGAGGATGCCAGCAAGTATTCAATCTTCCTTGAAAGATTTTCACTTAATGGTAAGTGGTCAAATTATTACTATTTTAGGTTCAACACTATTACGTTTTGCACTGTCTTTATATGTGCTAGATATAACAGGACGTGCCGATATATTTGCAGGGTTATATGCCGTAACGAGTATCCCGTTTTTGTTAGCTCCTCTTGGCGGAGCGATAGCAGATCGTTTCAACCGCCGTAATGTAATGGTCATTTTGGATTTTATAAACGCTGCTATTGTATTAAGTTTTATAGTTTTGTTATTAACTGAATCGATATCTATTTTATTGATTGGAACAATTATGTTTTTACTAGCAGTCGTTAGTGCAATGTACGCACCAGTTGTTATGGCAAGTATTCCGCAATTAGTTCCAGAGAAAAAGTTAGAACAAGCAAACGGTATCATAAATGGTGTGCAAGCATTATCTAATATAGTTGCTCCTGTATTAGGAGGAATATTGTATGGCATAATTGGTTTGAAAATGCTCGTAATAACAAGTTGTCTTGCTTTCTTTTTATCTGCGATTTTAGAAATGTTTATTACAATGCCATTTATAAAAAGAATACAGGAAGGCCATATCGTACCTACACTTGTAAAAGATATGAAAGAAGGTTTTCTTTATGTTTTAAAGCAACCTTTTATTTTGAAGGCTATGTTACTTGCAGCTTTACTAAACTTAATTTTGACACCGTTATTTGTTGTCGGAGGACCTATTATGTTACGAGTAACTATGCAGAGTAGCGATATGATGTATGGAATTGGAATGGGATTAATTGATTTTGCAACCATATTAGGGGCATTGTCAATCGGTTTCTTTGCTAAAAAGTTACAGATGAAAAGATTATATAATTGGATGTTTATCATAGCTTTATTAGTAATACCAGTGGCACTATCAGTTACACCGTTTACTCTTAATTTAGGATACTATCCACCATTTATCCTCTTTATACTTTCTTCTCTTCTAATCGCAATGATTATGACAATTGTATCCATCTATGTGATTACTGTAGTCCAAAAGAAAACACCAAATGAAAATATAGGAAAAGTAATGGCAATTATAACAGCGGTATCTCAATGTATGGCACCAATTGGGCAAGTCGTATATGGTTTTATGTTTGAAGGATTCAGTACGAAAATTTATTTACCTATATTAGCTATTAGTTTCATAATGATAATAATAGCGGTGGTGACGAAGAAAATATTAAGAAATGAAGGGAACTAGCTTCATATGCTTAGAGTATTAGCGAAACCCAATCCTAATCAATTCTTCATCATTTATTTCAATTACGAATCTATATTCTTTGTCTAATAGCCAGTAATAAAAACTGACTGCATCAACGTCAACTAGTGATTGGAATACTTTATCAAGATTTGTACTTACTACAGGGATTTCATAGTTATCCCATATTATAAAAATCTGTTCGTCAAAATCTAGTTGGTTTGCTCTAATAAGGGAAATTAGTTGTTCTTTGTTCGAAGCTATGAATTGATTATCTATCTGTTCCCAATATATTCTTCCCGAGACAGTTATAGGAAATGAATTCATTAAAATAGTAGCAATCTGCTGGCTTTTTTCTTGGGAGAAAATGAGAGTTTCGTTTCCTAGGGATTCAAGGCATTCACTAAACAAAGGGTTTGTGTCATTGTTGTTTTTGGTTTTCAGTGCTCTTAACTTTTGTCGCAATTTCCATTGTCTTGACGATCTATCATCCATTTTTAACATTCCTTATACAATTATTTAAGAATGAGTATAGCATATAAGGGAAGTCTTTATGAAAAGGAACTTTTTAAATATAAATTAAACAAAAGCGTTATTTGAAAAAAAAGCCTTTTAAGGAAAGATAAGAGGCCATCAAAAAATATAACAACATAAAAAAATATATTATGTTTATACAATTTGAAAAGTTGATGGAAATAATAAAATGTATAAAATTCTTATAAAAAAAGCCCTAGGATTAGGGGATCTAGGGCTTCCTCTGTTGGTATATCTCACACGACATTATAAAAAGAAAAGACCTTAATGAAGATAACACATGAATGTTTCGTAAATGTATCAAAAAAAGTGAACAAAAGCGTTATTTTAAGGAGCATGATATATCATCAAGGGCTTTATAAATATAACTATACATTCGGTAAAAGAGATATCTTGGATTGTATTTTTGTTTCCAGTTCATAATAAGTCCCCCTTATACAAATAGTTTAATTATATTATACAGTTATTAATGCGAATGTTAAGAAACCTTGATATGAATTAAGGTGAATTTAAACAAGTTACAACGAACAGTGGACCTAAGGGATAGAAGAGAAAATAAAGGATGTTTGTCTTCGGCATAAATTACGATATGGATATCGAAGAGTGACCGCAACTCTTCGGAAAATGGGGCTGTGTGTAAATCATAAAAAAGTATTATGAATCATGAGGCAAAATCAGATTCTCTCAAAAGTTGGTCGAAAGAAAAAGAAATATATCAGTGGTGCGGAGCCAGTAGTAGCCCCTCATCGATTGGAACGCCAATTCGATGCATCCGCACCAAATGAAAGGTGGTTTAGGTATTTTGATAGGTGTCCCGTTTTCGGGGTTCACTTCAAAATGTAGGAGTTTTTTCTTTGTTTGAAAGTTCAAAAAGATATATAATAATTTTCTGACTATTAATTTATGGAGGGGTGTTAATGAAAAATGAAACGTTACACACACAAGAAGACATTTTAAAAATGCTTGATTCATTATTAAGACCTGCAGAGCCATTTTGGAATGAGTTTTATGAGAATAGAGAAAAGGATGTTCCGTTTTTTGAAAATGTTCCAGATGAGAATCTAGTTTCGTATATACAAAAAGAGAGAGTTTCAAAAGGGAAAGTATTAGAACTTGGATGTGGTCCAGGTAGAAATGCCATTTATTTAGCGACTCAAGAATTTGATGTAACAGCAGTGGATTTATCTGTAGAAGGCATTAATTGGGCTAAAGAAAGGACATTGGCAAAAGGGGTAGAAATTCACTTTATTTGTGATTCAATTTTTAATTTAGAGGTTCAAAACGAATTTGATTTTGTATACGATTCGGGCTGTTTGCATCACATTCCACCGCATAGAAGAATAAATTATGTGGATTTAATTAAAAACTCATTAAAATCGGGTGGTTATTTCGGATTAACATGTTTTGCGGCAGGCGATTTAGATGAACGAAATGGATCAGAAATAACAGATTGGGATGTATATAGAGGATGGAGTCTACAAGGTGGTCTTGCATACTCGGAAGAAAAGTTAAGAGAAATATTTAAAGAATTTGAGGTAATTGAGATTAGAAGGATGAAACAAATGAAACAACCGAATGAAATGTTTGGAGAATCATTTCTTTGGACAGCATTATTTAAGAAGAAATAAGAGAGTAGATAATTGACAAACTCAACGTTTTTATAGACAATACACTTATAGGAATGTACGTTCGATTTCGTTAGCCGACGTATGTTTTACATAAATACATAACAAGGAGCTGTCTCCATATGAGTAACACAAAAATTACTACGTTTTTAATGTTTGAGGGCAAAGCTGAGGAAGCGATGAATTTTTATACGTCGCTATTTGATCAATCAGAAATTATAAGTATTTCTCGCTACGATGAAAATGGACCTGGTAAAGAGGGAACTGTAATTCATGCAACTTTTACGCTAAATGACCAAGAGTTTATGTGTATTGATAGTTATGTAAATCATAATTTTACATTCACTCCAGCTATGTCTCTTTATGTAACTTGTGAGACAGAAGAAGAAATTGAAACGGTCTTTCATAAACTAGCGCAGGATGGAGCAATTCTTATGCCGTTAGGTTCTTATCCGTTTAGTAAAAAGTTTGGCTGGTTAAATGATAAGTATGGTGTATCTTGGCAGTTAACTCTTGCTGAATAAAAAAGAAAAAGTGTAGCTTATTTGTTTGTAAAAGATGTTCATCTTGTATGGAATGAAGTTTCTAGCGTTTTAAAGAATAAAGGTATTCTTATTGCTGGATTTACAAATCCGTTACTATGGATTTTTGATGATAACGAAGAGCAAAAAGGTATTCTTGATGTTAAACATTCAATTCCTTCATCAACGTTGGATTATTTACCAGAGGATGAAGTTCAAGATTACATCGATTCAAATCAAACAATAGAATATGCGCATACTTTAGAAGACCAAATCCAAGGCCAAATTGATGCTGGTTTTGCTATAACAGGTTTTTATGAGGATGATTTTGGTGGAACAAGGATATTAGATAAGCATATTAAAACATTTATTGCGACAAAAGCTATAAAGTTAAAGATGGATTAAGAATTTTTGCTTGTCGCACGGGGCGTTAGTCGAAGAACGCTCTTAAAATAGAAAAGGATGGTGCTTTCCATCCTTTTCCTTATGTATTTTGAGTGTCGAAACTATTCTGAAAACAAGTTTTACACTACCAATTGTATAATTAGGTTATACTTTTATATTAAGAATTTTGCTGACCAAATCTTTTCCCGAGTTTAGCTAACAATTCAGGTTGATCGCTTTGGCTCATTATAACTTCAATAAAGATAAGGTGATTCTTATTAAAAGTTATATTTGTTAAGACTTCTGCTAATTCTGATTCATTTTCTACTTTAAATGTTAGACTTTTTTCTTCTGCCCCAAATACCATTGATAGTTTATTGTAATCCCACATTTGTATATCATTATAAGGTTGGTTTTGGCCGTGAATGGCACGTTCAACAGTGTGTCCGTTGTTAGTGATTAAAAATATAATCGGTTTTAAATTATGACGTAGTACAGTTGATAACTCTTGGGCAGTTACTTGGAAAGAACCGTCACCAATAATTAAAATGTTGCGCCGTGATAAATTGGCGAGCTGTGTACCAAGTAGAGCAGGCAGTGTGTAGCCGATAGATCCCCATAACGGTTGTCCTACATATGCAGTGTCATTAGGTAGAGGGATAGCAGCACTACCAAAGAAAGGTGTTCCTTGCTCTACAATTAAGACGTCGTTTTCTTGTAAGAAATGGTACATTTGCTGCCAAAAACGTTTTTGTGTGACCATTTGTGCTTTTGGAATGAACTCTTCAGTAAAAGGTGATGATTCTAAAATAAATGGCTTAACGTCAAGGGTATCTTTATTACGATGCTCAATTGAATCACTTAAATGTTGTAAAACATCCTGCATTACAACTGGACCGTATTTTTTATCTATAATTTTCACAGTGTAGGGATGGATTTCTATAACTTGTTCTTTTGTAAAACCTTGTGTGAAGCCGCCTGTAATAGTATCAGTTAACTTCACACCAATACTAATAATACAATCCACTTTAAATTTTCATGTGGTACTACATCATCTAAAAAGCAAGATTATAATCACCAGGAACCCCGAATGTATGTTCAATTCCTAAGTCGTGTAGTCTATCCAATAAATATGTACTTACAGTATATTGTTTTTTCAAATGAATCATCTCCTAATTATGCAATGAATGTTTCAATAGACTGAACAAGTTCTAATGCGTTGATTAAAATATTCATTACTAGATTGTGGTATAATTTACATACAGGGGGAAAGTAGATGACACAACATAAAGAAGAACAGATGAATGAGGCATTAGCATTATTTTATTTTGCATATAAAACATTTACTGAAAAGCCAGATGAAATTATAAAAGAATATGGCATTCAACGAGTACATCATCGAATTTTATTTTTTATCGCACGTTTTCCAGGGATAAGTGTAAATGAGTTATTATCACTATTAGAAATAAGTAAACAAGCGCTCCACGGACCGCTACGTCAACTTGTGGAAAAGGGCTTAATTGAGAGTAATGAAGCTATGCATGATCGACGTGTGAAACAGTTGTCTTTAACAGAAAAAGGTACAGATTTAGAGAAAAAACTGAGTGATGTACAAAGACAACAAATGGGTGCTATTTTTTCAAAATTTGGTGAATCATGTGAGGACAATTGGCACCAAGTTATGAATGAAATGGCAAATAGCCGATCAGGTTTTGATGCTTGGATATCGAAACGTGAAATACCAGTCGATCAAAAATAATGAAAAAACTTCTGTTTTTATCGTTTGAAAAAGAACAAATTTTATCCATACATTTGGCAACTATCGATTAGTCATAGAGTGAATGGATAAAAAGATACATTACTAGATACTTTATACGTGTACGCAATGGAACAATAAAATTCACATTTCCGAAAGGGGAATTATAATGATAAAACTTGTACTTATTCGTCACGGACAAAGCTTATGGAATCTTGAAAATCGCTTTACTGGATGGACAGATGTTGATCTATCAGAGAATGGATTAAGTGAAGCGAGAGAAGCAGGAGCAATATTAAAGAAAAACGGATATACTTTTGATGTGGCTTATACATCAGTATTAAAACGCGCAATTCGGACGTTATGGATTGTACTTCATGAGATGGATCTTACTTGGGTTCCAATACATAAATCTTGGAAGCTAAATGAAAGACATTATGGTGCATTGCAAGGGCTGAATAAAGATGAAACTGCACAAAAATATGGTGAGGAGCAAGTTCATATTTGGAGAAGAAGTGTTGATGTAAGACCACCGGCTCTTACTGAAGACGATCCTCGATATGAAGCGACCGATCCAAGATATAAAACACTCAAAAAAGGTGAATTTCCATTAACTGAATGTTTAGAGGATACGGAGAAGAGAGTACTTGCTTATTGGCATTCAGAAATTGCGCCGACATTAAAAAGTGGTAACAAAGTAATTATTTCATCACACGGTAACACAATTCGCTCGCTAGTAAAATATTTAGACAACCTTTCAAGTGATGGTGTAGTTTCATTAAATATTCCCACTAGCATTCCGCTTGTTTATGAATTAGACGAAAACTTACGTCCGATTCGTCATTATTATTTAAGTATGGATGGAGAAGTACCTGAAGGGGAAATTCCGAAACATATTTCTTTTTAATACGAAAATTTGAAATGAATGCTTGTCTACATATACAATATAGACTCATGGTAAAGTGAAATTTTAATCAGTGGGGGTCTTACTGCCCACAAATAACAGGATAAAAGACGTGGTACTTTCTAATATATATGCGATGTAGCTAATTTTAGAAGCTTGTCCACGTCTTTTGTCATAAAGAGAGCAGCTTGCGCATGTAATGATATCGTGAGTAGTTTTTGAATGGAGGGTGATGTGATTAATGATCTCTAACATTCGAATTGGCTTATTTGTTTTAGCGATTGTCTTTGTAGTCCTTGTTTTCTTTTATTGGAAAAATGAGGAGTTGTACGAGGAGAAAAAGCAACGTATTAGAAAGACTTGGTATGGTTTGTTTATCATATCTGTCACCGTGTATTTCATGATAAAAGGAATTGATTTAACCCTCTGGAAAAATCTTTTAATGTTTACTGCAATGGCTATTTTTGTTGATATTGCGTTCATTTTAACACCTAATATTTCTGAAATATGGGGTGCGAAATTTAGCGATATTGGCAAGACAGTTCAATCAATAAAACGATCATTAATTGCATCTAAAGCGAGAGGAGAAATATACACGACAATTATTCAAAATGTTAATCCAGCAGTATTCGGTACGATGGAATGGCATACGGAAGAGGAATATACAAAGAGCTTAAATGCATTTTTAGATTCATATGGGGAAAAGATTGGCGCGAAAATTGTTGTTTTTGAAGCCGCGAAAGAGTTAAATACAAACTTTCGTGGTATTCGCTCGCAATTTAGTATTATCGTTCCGTTAGAACATATCGAGCAATTGAATGAGCAGAAAGCGGTGCAAGTAGAAAATGTCGGGATTATACCAGCAAAAATAGTAAGTGACGTTTTCATTGTTATTGATGGAAAGAAAAATAACCTGCAAGATCGGGATTTTGAAAATGTATATAATTTAACAATACATCATAGTTATTTTAGTAAATAAGGACAGAATCTTTTTCTGTCCTTTTCTTCTATACATAAATTAAAAACAAAATCCGACAAAGTTGAATAAAATTGGACAATCATTCCTACACTAGCATGTAGAGGTGATTGTAGTGGTAAAAGATTATGACAATGATTTTTTTAAAGAAGGTAACGAAGATACAACAGATTTCTCTTTAATAAAAGGAGATACGTTGCAGCAAGTAGAAGAATTAGAAGAAGAATTAAAAAGAAAATCATAAGTGTACACTCTTTTTACATTTGCTATATAATATAAATAAAAGGTTGTATCTTTTTGAAAAGGGGGAGAAGAGATGGCTGAAGTCAATGTGCAAAAGTCTTCGTTTTTTAAAGAAAAAAAAGAAGAATCCAATACAGATTTCTCTCTTGTGAAAGGTGCATTAACGGAGAATATAAATCGGTTAGAGAAACTGATGAATAATAGTAGTTCAAAATATATACAGGTGAAAAGAACAAAAGAAAATGCATAGAGCATTTTCTTTTGTTTTTTTATTTAATAGTAAACTTATCTTTTACTTTATTAGGTAAATCTGTTTTCTGAATTTCTTCATAAGACTTTACTTCAATTGATGATATTTCATTTTTGCTATTATCATCTTGATCTACATAAAGGCGTAAAAACGCGTCTTCATTTAATTTATGATTGTTTTCTTTTTTTGTACTTCTAAATGTAATTTGTTTTTTGGCTCCATCTTCATCATATGCGGGCAGCGTATAGTTTCGTAAGTTTCTACCATCTACTTTTTCGATAGTTCCTTCGCCTTTTATCTGCATGTAATATACATCTTTACCAATTCTATTTAGTGACGCTCTCTCACAGCCAATAGTAAAACTAAAAAATAATAAACATAGTGTAATAATTGCTAAAAACTTTTTCATTTTCTTTATCTCCTTTAATGTGTTTCTTTAAAAAGTATACGACTATTATTAAATGAGAAAAATCGATGTAGATTACAACGCCCTTACAATGTTGTAAGAGTGTTGTACATAAAATGAACAATAAAAGTTAAAAGAAAGATAAAATAATGAATCATGGTATAATGATATGAGACTTACATATTATTTTTTCATTTTGAGAGGAGCTTGAAAAATGTATTCTACTTTAGAACAATTAACAAAGCACCCTGTATTTTTTCATTTTGCAGAAATTTCAAAGATTCCTAGAGGATCAGGTAATGAAAAGGAAATTAGTGATTATTTAGTGGGCTTTGCAAAAGAGCGTAACTTAGAAGTCATTCAAGATGAAGCATTAAATGTCATTATTAAAAAAGAAGCAACAGCTGGTTATGAAAATGTACCAGCTATTATTATTCAAGGTCATATGGATATGGTTTGCGAAAAAAATCAAGCAACAGTACATGATTTTGAAAAAGATCCAATTGAATTACGAATCATTGGGGACATGTTATATGCAAATCAAACAACTTTAGGTGCTGATAATGGTATTGCAGTTGCGTATGCATTAGCTTTATTAGATTCAAAAGAAATTCCGCATCCAGCACTTGAAGTCGTTATCACTACTGAAGAAGAAACGACAATGGGCGGGGCTTTTGCTATTGATCCAAATCATTTTGAAGGAAAGATATTTATAAATATTGATTCTGAAGAAGATCATAAATTACTTGTAAGTAGTGCAGGTGGTGCGAAAGCTGTTGAAACAATTCAAGTAATTTGGGATGAAACGCCAGCGAATATGGATGCATACCGTCTATATGTTGGTGGTCTAAAAGGCGGCCATTCTGGTATGGAAATTGATAAACAACGCGGTAATGCGAACAAAGTATTAGGACGAGTATTACGTGATTTATCAGTACATACGGAGTTTTACATAAGTGAAGTTCACGGCGGATTAAAAACGAATGCAATTCCGCGTGAAAGTGTAGCTACAATTTTAATTCGTACAGAAGATGTAGGACAAGTAGAAGAAAAACTAGAATCATGGACACGTGTATTACAAGAAGAAATGCGTGCTGTTGATCCAGATGTTCATGTTACACTGACAAAATTGGATGAAAAAGTTGAAAAAGTATTTGCTAAAGAGACACAAAAGCAGCTTATTTCATCATTATTCTTAATTCCGAATGGCATTCAAAGTATGAGCATGGATATTAAAGGTCTTGTAGAAAGCTCAACAAATTTAGGCGTTATTGAAACGTTGCAAGATGAAATTAAATTACGTAACGAAGTGCGAAGTTCTGTAAGTAGTTTAAAACAACATGTTGCAGAAGAAATCAAATATATTGCTGAATTAGTTGGTGCTACATTTGAAATAGAGTCAGAGTATCCAGAATGGCCATACAATCCAAACTCACAAATTCGTAATTTATTTGAAAAAGTACATCAAGAAAAATACAATAAAGAAATTGAAATCTTCGCTGTACATGCGGGGATTGAGTGTAGCGCATTCGTTCAAAAGATGCCTGAATTAGATGCAATTTCATTCGGACCAGACATTTTCAACGTCCACACTCCAGATGAACATATCAGTATTTCTTCTGTAGTGAATAACTGGGGATTCTTCATTGATGTAATGAAGGGTACGAAAGAATTAGCTAAGTAATAACGACGAAATAAAAAGGAGCCTATAAAAATTTATAGGCTCCTTTTTTGTATTGGAATTTATCAAGCTATTTGCCGGGCAGCCCGATTGGTTTAAATAATAATCAGTGGGGGATGAATAAAACCACTACTGATTAAAGGTTCACTTTATGAGAAGTCATTTTTCGTTAGTATGTAATATTAAGCTTGAACAATTAATAAGGATGAATTGTTGATGTTTTTTAGTACTGATGAAGGGGTGGAGAAATGAAGGAAAGAAAGCATTTTATTGTTTGTATGTTTTTATTGTTTTTCACATTTAGTTTTATTGGTGTTCAGAAAATAATAGCAGAAGAAGTTGAATTTTCAGGAACAACAGCTCCATTGAATGTAAATGTTAGAGAGGCAAAAAGTTTAAATGCAAATATTGTAGATGTGATTCCCGGAAATACAAAAGTATCTTTTAAAGGATGGGAGTATGGTGAAACGGTTAAAGATTATTGGACAGGAAATTTAGATAATCGTTGGTTTTATTATTTTAAAGATGGAAAAAAAGTATATGTAACGTCAGCGTATATTAATGGAAATCCTCCAAATACATCAATAGATCGTAAATTATCTGTACCTAACATATTACAAGAAAGGTCAAATTGGTGTTGGGCAGGCACTTCGGTTTCAGTTTTAAATTATTTTGGGAAAACTCCTTCACAAGATCAGTACGTTAGGTATGTTAAGGGTGGATCATATAATAATCCTGCAACTTCACGTGAAATACAATATGGATTATCCGGATATGGGGTTAGCTCAGCTATAAGTTCTGGAGCAAAATCGTATGATTGGTTCAAAAGTCAAATTAATAGTAATCAGCCGATGATTGCACTCATTATGTGGCAAAATGGAGCTAACATCGGACACTTTCTAGTACTTGATGGATTTTATAAAGGGACAAATGGAACAGATTATATAACATACATGGACCCTTGGTATGGTGATCATTATAATCATAATTTCAGTACGTTCCATAACAATAATAATTTTTGGTGGAGTGAAACTGTTTATAATATCCATGCAAACTAATAATATTAAAAGCGGGGGTTCATAAATGGGAAAACTACTTAAGCTTGTGATACTGTGCATGTGCTTAATGACCGTTATTATTTTCGCTAGTAAAATTAGTTATGCATCAAAAAATAAAAGTGAATCAGTACAATCGATCGCATTAAAAGATTATCAATATAGTAAGGGAAGTTCTTCTGAAAATTTAAGTTTTGAAAAAATAACAACATCTCCATTTTCGTTACCAATCTATAAAACAATTCCAGCACAGCAAATTTTAAATAGCTCTGAATTTAAGAATTTACTATTACCAACAAATGAAAAGCTGTGGTTTATTATGAAGGGTGAGCAGCCAGAAGGACTAATTGTTGCGAATGATACTGAACCGATTCGAACGGGCGGGGAAAATAGAAGTAAAGATTTATATGGATTATATAAAGCAATAAAAAATAATACAAATGAAACAAAAGATATTAGTTATTTCGAATTTGAAGGGCAAGGAATATTGGTAGTAAATCAAAATAATAATCAAGAAATATACCTTAGTAAAGGTGCCGCTGCCATATTAAAACTTCCTGCTGGTCAAAAAGTATTGAGCAGTGAAGTATTACAGAAAATGAAAGAGAGAATTGTAACTGGTTTTGAATAGTGGTAATGTCTGATTCTTTTTTGTGTTTATACAAGGTTGAATAGGGAACAGGATCAATGGTAGCATTAGGGCATCTTTACTGTTTGAAACCTAATAGTGTATATAAAAAGGTTAGAGAAGTTAATTCTCTAACCTTTTTATATTAATGTCTGAAATTTAAAAAGTGATGGAGTAAACCAAATAATAAAAGTTTGTCTGCTCTTCTATTTTTATTTGCGATTTAAACTCGTTATATTCCGCTATCTATTGTACAAC
Organism: Bacillus cereus group sp. BfR-BA-01347; assembly: GCF_022663835.1. Classification (NCBI taxonomy): domain Bacteria; kingdom Bacillati; phylum Bacillota; class Bacilli; order Caryophanales; family Bacillaceae; genus Bacillus; species Bacillus cereus group sp. BfR-BA-01347. The sequence goes on from NZ_JAKUGG010000007.1 coordinate 40,763, forward strand.
CTTTTTACATAGCTGAATTTTTTTATTTGAAAATAAGGGTGCATCTATAAAACCATAATGATAAACTAAAATACCTAATTCCACTCTAGAATTAATATGCCATTTTTCTTTAATATGATTAATTATCGTTGAAATTCTTCGAGGGGTAACATATATTTTTTTGGAAATTTCTGCATCTGTATATCCTTTTGCTACATAAATAGCCACTTCTAACTCTCTTTCGGTCAACATTCTTTTCATAAAATACGCTCCTTCGAAATTATTTATATAAAAATCAAAAGAAACTATTAAAAGAAATAAAGGTGAAAAATCATATTTATTTTAATCCGGCTATTTGCGGGTAGTAAGACTCCTACCTCAAAATTTAGATGTGGCAAAGAAGTCGGACTCCCTGTAAAAGCCTGCCTGGGGTGGACTAATAATCATTGGGGGTGAATAAAACGCACATTGATTATTAGTGAGCCATATTTTAATAATTTCTCGTATTGTGGTACAAGTTTGTAAAAGAAACCATAAATCCATATAATTAGTAATTGTAACTATATCAATTTTACATTACATTAAAAGTTGGAAAATATTCTTATACTCATAAAGTGTTACATTTGAGGGAGGAAAGATGGAATTCTACAATCTTGGTATTATTATTAAAGAACTTAGAAAGAAAAAAAACATGTCACAATCTGAATTATGTCATGGAATATGTTCACAAAGTCAAATTAGTAAGATAGAAAAAGGTATTATTTATCCATCTAGCATATTGTTGTATCAATTATCTGAAAGACTTGGTATTGATCCAAATTATATATTTGCACTAACCAAAAATAAAAAAATAAAATATATTGAAAATGTAAAATGTGTAATGAGAGATTGTGTGAAACAAAAACAATATAATGAGCTTTACGAAATAGTAAAAAAAGAGAAAGATGAGAATAATTTTCAATCAAAAGAAGATAAACAATTTTTATTATGGCATGAAGCGATTGCTATATATTATGTGAATGGAGCAACAAGTAATGCTTTTGACATTTTAAATAGAGCACTAAAACAAACCTTAAGTAGTACTAACTTTTTATCAGAAAAAGAAATAAGCATAATGAATTCAATTGCTATAATACATGCAGAAAATGAAGAGTATGAGAAAAGTATAAATATATTAAAACAAAGTTTAATTAATTTTAATAAGATAGAATTTCCTAGAGAAAAAGAAATCAAATTAAGACTCATTCATACGTTAACAAAATGTTTACACCTTGCAAATCAATATGAAGAAGCAATAAAGTATAGTGAAATAGGTATAAAATTAGCCATAAATATGAATACTTTATACTTATTAGGTGAATTGTTTTTTGAAAAAGGTGTAATTTTATTGAAAGTTCAGCACTCTAATGAAGTTGGTTTAACAGACATAAAAAAAGCATTATTTATATTTGAACTAACTGAAAGAAAACAATATATAAAAATAATCAAGGAAAAATATATTAAAAATCAAGAATAAACAAGAAAGAATTCTAACATAAACTATTCCTAATTGTTATTTATTTCTAAAAAAAGTACTGTAATACGAACTATTCCTAATTGTTGTTTATTGCTAAAATAAATACCGTAATATTAGATAAATATAAAGGGTGGCATTTTATGAAATCAAGAGGAATTACTCGTAAAGCAGATAGTATGGGGCGTATTGTTATTCCAATGGAAATAAGACGGAGTTTAGGAATTGTAGAAAAAGATTCTCTTGAAATGTTTATAGAAGAGGATCAGATTATTTTACGAAAATATCAATCTCCAAGAGCTTGTGCACTTACAGGAGATATTTCAGACAGCAATATTTCGTTAGCGAATGGGAAGATTATTGTAAGTCCAAACGGGATGGAACTGTTAATAAAGAAGTTACAGCAATATCTTTTAAAGTAAAAGATAAGTAAGAACTTTAAAATAGAATATACTTGGAAAAAGTCCTCTATTCATTTAGAGGGCTTTTTTATTGTTATCAATAAAATTGAGGGGCCGTAGTTGGTTCAATGGAATACGAATTACCTTATAAATAGTCTGACTATTTTTTATAAAAAAACTATTCATTTACATTTTTTGGTTTCGTGTTATATTTTTAATGTTAACATAGTTGTATTGAAAATTCTGATTTTAAAATTAGGAAAACTTTAGAAAATGAAATACTCTTACTTGAATTGAAAATCATATAAACATAGTTTGAAAGTAAAGTATGAAAATGAATCAGATTTTTAAATTAAATTTGTCAATTCAATAGAGGTTCGTGGGGGAAATGTAGCTAAGAAGAAATCTCTTATACTCCATGTTTTTTATTTGTAAATCGGTAATTCTAATAGCTCTGACGAAAAGTAAAGGAGTAAAAAAGAAGTGGATAGTTTGTTTAATAGAAGATAGGGTGTAAAAAATAAAACAACGGAGGTTTTATAATGAATAAAGGAATACTGCAGATTACAGAAATTGAAGAAATTACTATTCCGAATCTATTGAAGGATAAAATGAAGAATCTGATAGAAAATGAATTAAAAACTCATAATCCTTATACTTGTGATCAAGAAATAGCAGCATATTTTTCAAAAGAGTGGCTTAATTGTTTGATTGACTATTCGAAGAAAACTCCGAATTCAGATATGAAAAATCTACTACATATGATAAAAATAGCGAATTGTGGCGGGAACGTACCGCCTATCCTTATTAAAAATACTCCATGTGATCCTATAGAAACACTATTACCTGGGGAAAATCGCAGAGGTTTTAATTATGGTGAAGACGAACACGATAGAATGAAAAAATATTTTTATGCAGAATGGGTCACCTGGCTTTTTGCCACACTTTTTAATTATGATGCTTTAATTCACCCATCCGAACATGCTGGGAAAAATAGATTTCATCTTATTTCGCCTTTAAATAACGATGAAGTTTTGCGAAATGTCGGTGCAAGTACCGGTGGTGGGAATTTTTATCAACATAACGATGCCACAGTGTATACAGATATGAAAGGCCAGTCAGATATTGAAGCGAGATTGAATACATTCAATACAAATTTAGAAATTGTATCAAATAGACTTAATAAATCCGTGGAACGAATAGTGTCTGAAATTACTTGTGGAAAATTTACTAGAGTTGATGCTCTTTTATTAAAAGGAGTGTTAAATTTAAAAACTCAAACTCATATTGGAACCCCAAAATTACTTCAAAAGCATCTTGAAGAAAATCACTTCAGTAAAGATGACATATTGGCGATAAGTAAAATGCCTATTGCTCATATCGCAGGAATGGCTGATGGTGAAATATCTGGATTTGTAGGGGAAATAAACCAAATTATATTTTTGGATGATAATGGCGATATTATTGCAACTTGTTTAAATGGAGCAGAAAATAGATTGATTTATGTGGGAGAAAGTGAAGAAGAAAAATTGAAATTTGACATGTTTTTAGAACTCTTACGAACAACGCCTACTTATAAGGTTCCACTTACATCTGAAGATTTATTAATTATACCAAATTCATACTATGGTAAACAAACAAATGTAACTCATGGTAGGGAAAGGTTATCTGGGGAAGAATATAAAATCCCGATTGGAAATAATAAATACGGAAGAAGAATTGTTTGCAGGCAATACGTTTCCAGCCGATTACGTGATCAGAAAGAAAGTTACTTTACAGATTTAATTAACTAGTTTAAAGAGAGGAGGGACGATGGGGAGGTTTGGAGTATAATAGCTCAAGCCTTCCCATATTCTTTGTATGGATTTTACTATTGAATTACTCATATTACTATTTTTAGTAGCTGTAATAGCAGGGTGGATAGATACGATTGCTGGAGGCGGTGGTATGATAACTATCCCGATAATGTTATTAGTAGGTATGTCTCCTTCTGTAGCGATAGCAACTAATAAACTGCAAGGGAGTAGCGGAACTCTCATGGCGACAGTGTTTTTTATTAAGAAGAAAGAAATTAATCTTAAAGAAATGCGTTTGTCCATCTTAATGACCTTTTTTGGATCAGTTTTGGGTGGATGGCTTGTTTTACAGATACAAGCAGAATATCTAATTATGATATTACCTTTTTTACTTGTTTTTATCGGCATTTATTTCCTATTATCTCCAAATATAGCAAACGAAGATCGACCGAGAAAAATAAGTATGTTGTTGTTTGCGTTAACAGTGGCTCCGTTACTGGGATTTTATGATGGTTTCTTCGGCCCAGGAACAGGTAGCTTGATTGCTTTAGCATTCATTCTTTTATGTGGATATAGTGCTACACGGGCGACTGCAAATGCTAAGATTTTGAACTTTACAAGTAATTTCGCTGCTTTGTTGTATTTTATTATTTTTGGCCAAATCGATTGGACAATTGGATTGATTATGATGCTTGGTCAAATAATAGGATCATATATTGGGGCGAAGATGGTGCTTACAAAAGGGACGGCATTAATACGACCAATAGTGGTTATTGTTTGCTTTGTCATGGCAATTAAGATTTTTTTACAAAATATGAACTAAATGTAATCAATATATTATTTGTATCAAAGTTAGAGTGTTTTCATGTTCCTATTGCAGTATTACGCTGTTTAAGATGTGTTCAAAATTACACAATTTGACTAGTGTAATGTATTGCGTTATGCTTTTTCTAGTATAAAAGAAAGGCTTGAAGATAATGATTCGTCGTTTGAGAAAGCTAAAAAATGTAGCAGTCGTAGTAAGCTTCTAAGTAAATTATAAAATCTACTATACTTAGAAGCGAGGAATAAAGTTATGAAGTATCCATTATTTAATCATTGGTCAGAAACAAAGTATATAAAAGATATAGTAACAAATCCACTCATTGAAGTAGGAGAGTACTCCTATTATTCAGGGTATTATAGTCATCAAAATTTTGAAGATGGCTGTGTAAGGTATTTGTGGGGAGATGCTAAGTCCCAAGCACTGTTCAATCCAATTGAACAGATGGGATGGCACCTTGACAAACTCATTATTGGGAATTATGTTTGCATTGCAAGTGGGGTAGTCATTTTAATGGGTGGTAATCATAATCATCACTCAGAATGGATTACAGTATATCCATTCGCTGAGCAAATTAAACAATCATATGAACCTAAGGGAGATACAGTCATTAAAAGTGATGCTTGGATTGGAATGAATGCTATAATAATGCCTGGCGTTACTATTGGTGAAGGTGCAATTGTTGCTGCAGGATCTGTCGTAAGTAAAGATGTTCCGCCGTATACAATAGTTGGTGGAAATCCTGCTAAGGAAATAAAGAAACGATTCACTGATACAGAAATAAACATGTTAATGGAAATGCGTTGGTTTGATTGGGATAGGAAATTGATTGAGAAGGCAATTCCGCTGTTATCTAGTCCATCCATCGAATCATTATTTGCTTTTTATAAAAATGAAGTGAAAAATAAATAAATCAGTTAGAAAAACTACATCCAGTATAGGGTGTAGTTTTTTATTTTTTGTAAATGTGGAACAAATGTATTATTTAGATTGTCTATTAACTGTAATCCTAAAAAATATGAAAGTGTGAATCATTTTGAAAAATATAAGGGGATTAAAAATAAGGATATGTGTGGAAATACAAAGTATTAGCGCACCTAAAAGTGTCGGATGAGATGGTCTATATGAAAGCGATTCTAACGTTTTATATGTATATACAATTTGAGAACACTGTCTATTTTTTTGCGGGATTATGTTAGAATAACGCTTTTTTAAGTACAAAGAAATTGGAGGTAACAGAAGTGAAAGGTATGTTTTGCAAGAGAGTTATTGCAATAGTAACAGTGCTTACAATATTTTGTAGCATGGTCGTTACAATTGGAAGAGCAGCAGCGGAAACAGTTCCTGCTATAGACGTTGAAGCAGGATCAGCAATTTTAATAGAAGCAAATTCCGGAAAAATTTTATATGAAAAAAATGCAGATGAATCATTGGCAATTGCTAGTATGACAAAAATGATGAGCGAATACTTAGTTCATGAAGCGGTGGATAAAGGAAAACTTAAATGGGATCAAAAAGTTAAAATCTCTGAATATGCACATAAGATTTCGCAAGATCGTTCACTATCAAATGTTCCATTAGAAAATGGTGGCTCTTATACGGTAAAAGAGTTATATGAGGCAATGGCAATTTACTCTGCAAATGGTGCAACAATTGCTTTAGTTGAAGAGATTGCTGGTAAAGAGGTGAATTTTGTAAAAATGATGAACGATAAGTCAAAAGAGTTTGGTATGAAAGATTATAAGTTTGTAAACTCTACCGGCTTAACAAATCAAGATTTAAAAGGATATCACCTAGAAGGGACAACTCTAGACGAGAAAAATAAAATGTCTGCAAGGGATTGTGCAATTTTAGCACAACGTCTTATTCAAGATTTCCCTCAAATATTAAATACAGCAAAAATTCCTAAAAAAACATTTCAAGAGGGTGGTAAATATCCAATTGATATGGCGAACTTTAACTGGATGTTAAAAGGTTTAATTAAGCAATATGAAGGTGTAGATGGTTTGAAAACAGGAACGACTCCAGAAGCGGGAGATTGTTTCACTGGTACAGTAGAAAGAAATGGTATGCGTCTAATTTCTGTAGTGATAAAAGCAAAATCTCATACGGCACGTTTTGATGAAACAAAGAAATTATACGATTATGGATTTGCGAATTTTAAAGTGAAGAATGTCTACGGAAAAGATTCAGTAATAAAAGGACATGAAACAGTTCGAGTGGCAAATGCAAAAGACAAAGATGTAGTAGTTCAAACGAAGCAAGCTGTTTCACTTCCAATGCCGAAGGGCAATAAAGACATTTATAAAAAAGAATTTAAAGTATCCAATATGGAACAAGAAGCGCCTATTCAAGAGGGGGTAACTATTAGTAAAGTGATTATCTCTCCTAGAGATAATACAGATTCTGGTTTCTTATCAGGTAAATCATTACAAATAGACCTTGTAACAAAATCTGATGTCGAACAAGCAAATTGGTTTACACGTTTTATGCGTAAAACTGGATCTTTTTTTAGTGGTATGTGGGATAGTGCGATTGATATGGTAAAAAGCTAATTTTATAGGGTACAATTAAATATTAGTTTGAAACAAAAGGTTTCAAAGCACTATAGATTCTTATGTGGATAGCTTGGAATGTCAGGGTGTATTTTTTTCTTCTTACTTTGTGCATTGCAATGACAATACTTTTTTCTATAGTTTCGTATCATTTAATCGAAAAGAAATGTATCAACTGGGCAAAACAAAGAACAACAAATTTTTTGAAAAAAGTATAATTCCTGGGGAGATCTTATTTCTTTATTAAATATACGAATATGACCGATTCCTAAGTATACTTGGGAATCGGTCAATTTTGGATTATAAATGTAAATATAGTAAAGTGGAATATAATTGAAATCGAAAACCACTTAGAAATAACAATTACGGTGTGAGCTATTGTATAGTATAGATATATTTAAAAATAAAGGGGGAATACATATGTGGAAGCGATTTGTAGCAATTGGTGATAGTTTTACAGAGGGGATAGGGGATGAAGTTGAGGGAATCGCATTAAAAAGCTGGGTAGATCATTTTGTTCAACTGTGTGAAGAAGATATAGAATATGCCAATTTTGCAAAGCGTGGGTTAGTAACTAAAGAAATTCGCTTGCAGCAATTGGAAAAGGCGTTAACTTTTAATCCAAATTTGATTAGTCTCATTGCAGGGGCAAACGATGTTTTAAAAGGACGTTGGAATCACGATGTATATAAGAACGATATGGAATTTATGATAGATACATTAAGTAAAGCAGGGGCGGATATTATTATAGCAAACCTTCCCGATTTTACAGTTAGGCTTCCTTTGTCTTCTGAAAAAAAACAAGTAATAAAAGAACAATTATTAGAGGCAAATGAAGTTATACATTCACTGAGCAGAGAGTATAAGCTTCATCATGTTGATTTTTGGAATCATCATCTAGTTAATGACAATACGCTTTGGTCTAAGGATTTAATTCATCCAAACTCAAAAGGATATGTAAAAGTTGCTGAATTGATTTTTAGTAGTTTGCCTGTACAGAAGACAAAATAATAGTTTGTAATTTAACAAATATGATATTAATTGTATTTAAGCTATGTTTTTTAATAAATGGAAAGAACTAAACATTTAGCAAACAAAGCGTATCTACGATATATTTCTAAAGTAGTGTACAAATACAGAATTACAAGAAAAGATCACCTACGGAAATAGGTGATCTTTAAACATTCTTATACCTAAATTAATATATTAGATTACTAAATAAATTCGTACTACATAAAAATTAAGTTCTTTTATAGAAAAACTGATGATACATTAGCGTAAAATATATTATATCTTACAAGAGATTCATAACAACATTATATAATAATATAGTCAAATTATATTTTAGGGATTTATCCCGATTGTGTATAATGTGTAATTTTTTTGAAGCAGTAATGTCTAATAGATTAAATAGGTAGTAAATGTATAGGTTCAATACTATATGATTCAATCTTTGTTATGAGTGCATTAGTAATTGTTAGTATTATATTTTTAATATCTATTTTAGTTATTGGAATTAATTTGAATAGAAAATATGTAGGATAGAGAAAGGTACATATACTTTAATGTATATGTATCTTTTTATTTAGTAGGATTTATAGTCTCTATAAACTATTATGTTAATAAAATTAAAAAACTTTATTCTTAATATCCCTATGGTTAAAGCTATCTATAAAATGAAAATATAACTAAATAATAGTTTTGTTATGATTTGTGGATTTGGTTTTTTATCCGAATTTTCTGATTCAAATATTTCAACTTTATGAATATAGTAGGTGAAATATTTGTGTGATAGTATTTGAGATAGAAAAAAGCCAACTTTAAAAAGGATGTGAATTGAATGTGCAAACAACTGTAAATGGTTATATTAAGGTAATGTTTAACTAAGGTAAAGGTCTATTTTGTAACAGTTGATATAAAGACGAAGAAATAGGTGTACTCTTATTTATCAGACTATTTAAAATATGAGAAACCTTGAGATTAGTCTAGGTTTTGACGAAGTTAAATTCTAGGTGAAATCTTTATAATGATTAATTAGGTTTAATAAAGGGGTACCTTATACGCAAAGGTGTTTATATTAGTAACCTAAGGAGCTTGCTTTTATGAAAACTACTGATTCAAAAGGCCTATTAGGAAATAGGGTTTATTTACAAGTTTTCTCTGCTTATTCATTGCTTATGCTTGGTGTTTTTATTGATATGTTAGCGATTATGACTATAGTTGGATTTGAATGGGAAGTAGATCCTACTATGATTGGATTGATTCCTGTTGCATACGCACTTCCAGGAATTATTTTTGGCTCATGGGCAGGTGTTATTGCAGATCGTTTTAGAAAAATTCCAATTATGATGTTCTGTAATCTAATGGTTGGTCTAATAACGATTGCTCTTTTATTTGTACAAGATATCCACTGGCTCTTAGTAGCATTAATGATTCGTTCCATTTTTATTGTTTTCTATTATCCTGCACAGCAAACACTAACAAGACAGATTGTATCCCCGGATTTGCTTACTAAAGCAGTAAGTATCAACGGAATAGTAGAGCAGGGTACCAAAATAGTAGGCCCGCTTATAGGGGGGATGTTGCTGAGTTGGTTTCAACCAGAGTTCTGCCTCATTATAAGAGCTATAAGTTGTTTATTAGCTACCTTAGTTCTGATACCCACAATAAAATTTAAAGAAACTATATCGAAAGAATTTGTTGAAAAGCAAAAACAAAGTACTTGGACCGCTTGGGTACAAGGATGGAGTTATGTGTTATCTAATCGGATAATATTATCAACTATGATTTTCGTTACAATAGCCATGGCAGTATTACAATTAGTAGACTCACAATTTCCAACTTTATTTAAGAGCTTATTCCCACATGATAAAAGTAAAATGGGATATATCATTTCTATTATTGGTCTTGGCGGAATACTTGGTGCATTACTAACTCAGAAATTAAAACAATTTCAATATGGCTGGGTAGTATGTGGAGGTATGGTTTTAATGGGAATTGGTTTTGGCGGGATCGGTTTGATAACGCCCAGTACGGTCTTCGTTTTGGCCTACTTAATTAGTTTTATCGCTGGTATTGGAAGTGGGCTGATGCTTGTATCTAATCAAGTCATTTTACAAATAGAATCCGATCAAGATCAAGTAGGAAGAGTATTTGGTATTCAAAGCAGTTTAACAAACGCAGTTCTAATTATTTCTCCTGCTATGAGTGGCCCATTAGTGCATTTGTTTGGAGTAACTCAACTCTATGTTTATGGAGGGGTTGGGCTTGTTATTATTGGAGTAATTGGAGTTTCACTGCAGAAATATTTATGGGCTAGACATAAACACGAACCTATAAGAGCAAATAATTTTTGAAGGGGAGATTTTTATGACCAATGAGGAATGTTATCCATTAAGCCATCCGCAGCGAAGAATATGGTATACAGAAGTTATTCATTCTGATAAAGGAATATGTAATTTAAGATTTTTATTTAAACTTCATCGGAAAATGAATTATTCAAAATTAAACCAAGTTGTGAATCGCGTTATCAGTGAAAATGACGGTCTGTGCATTAGGTTAAAAGAAAATGGGCATCAGGAACCAAAACAATATTTTATTAAACATGAAGAACAAGAATTTGAGTTTTTTGATTTCAGTAATGTGGAGAATACAAATTTACTTGAGGAATGGATTGAGCAGAAAACAAAAGAAACGTTTACATTATTTAATTCAAATTTATACTATTTCGCTTTAATAAAATTAAACGATAATGAATGTGCAGTCTTTGGAAATGTTCATCATATTATTATGGATGGTTTATCAATTCAAATATTTACTGAGCAAATTGCAAAATATTATTATGAAATGCATAACGAGAATGAGGAAGGCGAAATTAAAAATTCATATGTTCAATTCCTGACTAATGAACAAACATACTTGAATAGTAGTCGCTTTCAAAAAGATCAAAAATTCTGGTTAGAGGAATTTAAAACACTGCCATCTGTGACTGGATTGAAGCCCTATAATACGTACCAAGTTAGTACCAAAGCATCACGTGAGACATTTATATTAACGGAGCATTTGAAGAGAAAGATAGAAAAATTTTCTGAAGATTACAAAATTAGTTTATACACTTTTTTTGTTGCTGCTTTCTCGTTGTCCATGTATCGGTGGACTTTATCGCTTGATATTGGTTTAGGAATGGCTTACGGCAACCGTATGACTAAAATGGAACGAAAATTGATTGGAATGATGGTGAGTACAGTTCCTTTAAGAATGGATATTGATCCAGAAGAAGAAGTACTTTCATTTATTAGTAGGGTGTCCAGAAAACAAAGCAAATTATTGAGACACCAGAAATATCCATTTGATTTGTTGTTAAAGCAGATTAATAAAGAGAATAATAGTAATGTGAGACTTTTCGGAACTACGATTGATTATAGGGATCGCGATGAAAGTGGTGACTCACTATGGATTCCAAACCATGAAGAGGTACAAGATTTTGCAGTGCATATTGAAAATCTAATTGATATTGACTCTTTACATGTACATATTGATTATCGTGAGGAGCTATTTTCTAAGGAAGAGATAAAACGGTTTTTTAACGTGATGTTAGCGATAATGGAAAACACTTTTGAAAAACCAAAGCAGAAGGTAGCTGAAATCGAAATCATTTCTGATGAAGATAAAAGAAAAAGTTTAGTTGAGTTCAACAATCCTAAGCTGGATTTCCCATCTCAAGTAACTATTCATGAATTGTTCGAACGGCAAGCGTTGAACTATCCAAGCGATATTGCAGTTACGTATGGCAAAGAAAAAGTTACTTATAGGGAGCTTAATGAACGCGCAAATCAGTTAGCTCATTATTTGCAGAAAAAGGGAGTAAGACCTGATACTTTAGTTGGACTGTGTGTTGAACGTTCCCTCGAAATGATTGTAGGTATTTTAGGAATTTTGAAGGCTGGTGGGGCTTATGTTCCACTTGATCCAACATATCCAGAGCAGCGACTTCAATATATTCTAGAAGATGCTAGCATTCAGTTATTCGTAACGCAAGAAAGTTTAAAAGAATTGAAATGTTTACCAGAAAATGTTAAGTCGATTTGCCTGGATCGTGATCAAGATGAGATTGGGAAAGAAAGTAAGACTTTGCCTGTTTCTGATGTCGGTCCCAAAAATCTGGCATATGTAATCTATACTTCGGGATCAACGGGAAATCCAAAGGGCGTTATGATAGAGCATCACAATGTCATTCGGTTATTTAAATCGACGGATTGTTGGTATCAATTTAATGAAAAAGATACTTGGACGCTTTTTCATTCGTATGCATTTGATTTCTCAGTATGGGAAATTTGGGGAGCTTTATTATATGGTGGAAAATTAGTTGTTGTTCCGTACTGGATTAGTCGATCACCTAAGGATTTTTATCAATTATTGGTGGAGGAAGAAGTCACAGTTCTAAATCAGACACCTTCCGCATTTCGACAATTAATACGAGTGTGTGAACAAGAAGATAAGAATAAAAATTTGCAGCTGCGTTACGTAATATTTGGCGGAGAAGCGTTAGAACCTATTAGCTTGTTACCGTGGTTTAAAAGGTATGGGGAGAAAAAACCACAGTTAATTAATATGTATGGAATTACAGAAACTACAGTTCATGTTACATATTATCCAATTACTTTAGATGATGTGCAGCATGCTTCAAGAAGTAATATTGGAAAGCGGATTCCCGATTTAGAAGTGTATATACTAGACGCTTATCAACAACCTGTTCCTATAGGTGTTGATGGTGAACTTTATATTGGTGGAGCAGGATTGGCACGTGGGTATTTAAATAGACCTGAATTAACAGCAGAGCGTTTTATATCTCATCCATTTAGTAGTGATCCGAAAGCAAGATTATACCGGACAGGAGACTTAGCGAGGTATTTGCCAGATGGGAATCTAGATTATCGTGGAAGAATTGATCATCAGGTTAAAATACGTGGTTTCAGAATTGAGATTGGGGAAATTGAGTCTACTTTACATACATATGCATATGTAAAAGAGGCAGTTGTAATTGTAAGAGAAGATCAGCCGGGTGATAAAAGATTAGTAGCATATGTTGTAGGAGATGGAAATGTAGATGCGTGGAGAGAGTATCTTAAAGCGAAACTACCAAGTTATATGGTTCCTGCGGGATTTGTGGCGATGGAAGCTATTCCACTTACAGCTAACGGTAAAGTTGATCGTGAGGCCTTACCTATGCCGGAGAAAAAGCAGATTAATAGTGAATGTGTTGGCCCTCGGAATAGTAACGAACAGATACTAACTACCATTTGGAAGAGAGTATTAGGTGTTAAAAAGGTGGGAATCTATGATAATTTCTTTGAAATTGGTGGCGACTCAATTCTCAGTATTCAAATCATATCTCAAGCAAGTCAAGTGGGGTTAAAACTTACTCCAAAGCAAATGTTTGAATGCCCAACTATCGCTGAGCTGGCACAAGTGGCTATAGAAACGCAGGGAGTACAAGCGGAGCAGGGAATTGTGATAGGTGATGTGCCTCTTACTCCAATTCAGTGCTGGTTCTTCGAGCAAGAACATCCACATACAGAGCATTGGAATCAATCAATGCTTTTAAGAGTAAAAGAAAGATTGGATGTGAAGTTACTAGAGGGAGCGATATTAAATTTACTGAAACATCATGATGCTTTACGTTTCCGGTACGAACAGTTACCAAACGGAACGTGGAGGCAGAGAAATGAAGGGACTGATGAGCTGTCAGTACTCCATGTTGTAAAACGGAATCAAGTTAATGAAAAAGAGTGGAATAAAATAATACAAGAAGAGATGAACATTAATCAAGCTAGTTTCAATTTAGTTACTGGTCCGTTAATGAGAGTAGTGTACTTTGAAGATAACTTGACTGGAAATGATCGAATATTCTGGGTGATTCATCATTTAGTAGTAGATGGAGTGTCATGGAGGATCCTATTGGAAGATTTACAGGTGGTATATAACCAGATGAAACAAGGTCAAGAAATTCGCTTACCTGCGAAAAGTACATCTTTTAAAGAGTGGTCTGAACGACTCCAGACGTACAGTGATTCGGGTATTTCAAAAGAAGTACAAAATTATTGGAATCAACAAGTAGAAAAAGAAACGATGAAAATTCCAATGGACTATCCAATACAAGAAACGACAGAAGAATCGATGGATCAAGTGACGAGGACTTTAGGAATAGAAGAAACACAAGCATTGTTACACGAAGTTCCAGTCACTCATAAGACAAGGATTAATGAGGTATTATTGGCGGCATTAGGACAAGCTATCGTCGATTGTACAAATCAGCAAACGGTTTCTATTCATCTAGAAGGACACGGAAGGGAAGAGATGATTGAAGGTATTGATTTATCACGGACAGTGGGCTGGTTCACGAGTATTTATCCTGTTCATCTAAATTTTCAAGGAACTAAAACACCAATTGAAGGCTTAAAGGCTGTCAAAGAACAATTGCGTCGAATTCCGAATCACGGAGTAGACTATGGTATTTTACGTTACTTGAATAAAGAAATACTTCCGTTTTATCAGCAAAAGCCTTCAATAAGCTTTAACTATTTGGGCCAATTTGATCAGGTGTTTTCAAAGGAATCTTTGTTTATGCAAGAGGTAGGGTTTACACTTTTAGATCATGCTCCAGATTCCAAACCATCTCATCTAATTGATGTTATCGGAATGGTGAAAGATGAAAAGTTACATTTTATTTGGATGTATAGTAGGGAACAGTTTTCTAAATTAAAAATTCAAGTGATAGCAGATGGTATGTTGAGGCATCTTCGTCAACTTATAAATAAACCAACAACAGAGTCTGCTTTTACGGTATCAGATTTTGCTGATGCAGAGGATCTTACGGAAGAAAGCTTGAGCAAAGTATTACTTAAATTAACAAAGAAGAGGGTGTAAAAATGGGAGACGTTATTGATATATATGGTTTATCACCTTTGCAAAAAGGAATACTGTTTCATACTTTATACGATCAAGATGATGAACATTCTTTTTCCTATATTGTACAAGTAGGTTTCTTGCTCGGGGGGCAATTGGATGGTGATACTTTTGAAAAGGCTTGGGAATATGTTATTAATCGACATGAGGTTTTACGTTCAGTATTTGTATGGGAGGAAGTAGAAAAGCCACTACAAGCAGTTTACGAACGTCTTCCTTTTACTATTCATCAAGAGGATTGGAGTGCCCATTCGCATGAGGAAAGGGAGGAGAAATTACAACAGTTTTTGACTGCAGATCGTAGGAAAGGATTTTTATTGGATGAAGCACCATTGATGAGAGTCGCTGCGATTAAAGAAGCAAAAGAGGAAACGAGAATTATCTGGACACATCATCATATTTTGCTAGACGGATGGAGTGTGTCACTGGTCTTTAGTGAAGTGATGGAAGTTTATCTCAAGATGATAAAGGGAGAATTATTGAATCTTCCTAAATCTCTTCCTTATAAAAAATATATCCAGTGGATAAATAAACAAGATCAAAGTCTAGCAGAGGAATTTTGGAAAGAAGAATTAAAAGGGTTCTATGCACCTACTCCATTAGCAATGGAAAGAAAGGATCAAGGACAAGAGAAGGGTTATGGAGAGTGTGCTTATCAAGTATCTGAGGAACTTACGGAGAGTTTACAAAAGTGGGTACGAAATAGTCGATTAACGTTGAATACGTTAGTACAAGGTGCATGGGCTTATTTGATGAGTAGGTATAGCGGTGACAGTGACGTCGTATTTGGCGTAACTAGCGCTGGACGTCCTACTGATTTAATAGGAGCAGAGAATATGGTGGGGCTATTTATTAACACATTACCTACCAGAATTCGATTAACGGATAATACATCAGTAGTAGATTGGCTTCGTAAAATACAAATGAAAGAAATGGAACGAAGACAGTATGAGTATAATTCGTTGATAGATATTCAAGGCTGGAGTGAGGTTCCGCGAAATAGCTCCTTATTTCATAACTTGTATGTGTTTGAAAATTATCCAATTCAAGGTGAGAGAAATGATGATTTAAGATTACTAGATGTTAAAAGCACGGAACAAACAAATTATCCTTTAACACTCATTGTAATGCCCGGTAAGAAAATTACTTTAAAGTTGATGTATGATCGAAGCTATTTTAATGAAGAAACAATAAATCGGATTCAGAATCATTTATTGCAAATATTAATTCAGATGACGAAAAGCTTAGATTCAAAACTATTTGAAATTACTCATTTAGCAGAAGAAGAACAAATACAGTTACTAGAGGAATGGAATCATACTCAAGTTAATTATTCGGCTGAAGGCATGATTCATACGATGTTTGAGGAGCAAGTTAAAAAAACACCGGAAGCAATCGCGGCTAGTTACGAAAATGAACAAATTACCTATAAAGAGTTGGAGAAGCGTGCAAATCAGCTAGCTCATTATTTACAAAAGCATGGTGTAGGCCCAGAGTCTCTAGTTGGTGTATATATGGAACGTTCATTACAAATGATGATAGCGTTATTAGGTATTCTAAAATCAGGAGCAGCGTATGTTCCACTTGACCCTACTTATCCAGAGGGTCGGCTTCGTTATATATTAGAGAATGCTGGAATCGAAGTACTAGTGACGGAAGAGAATTCTAAAAATTTGTTTGTATCTGAAAAAATAGAAACGATTTGTATGAATAAAGATTACACTGCAATTGAAAAAGAAGAATCAACCCCATGTATAAGTGGTGTAACAGGAGAAAATTTAGCGTATGTTATGTATACTTCAGGATCTACAGGGAATCCAAAGGGAGTAATGATTGAGCATCATTCAGTAATTAATTATCTAGAATGGATGCAACATAAATATCCGCTTTCTGAAAAGGATGTGGTCTTGCAGAAAACGCCATTCTCATTTGATGTCTCTGTTTGGGAATTGTTTTGGGGCATTCACGTTGGTGCAAGTGTATCTTTCTTACCTCCAGGTGGAGAAAAAGATCCTTCTATTATAGCTGAAGTGATTAAACAACATCAGGTTACTATAGTTCAATTTGTACCTTCGATGTTATCTGTTTTCTTAGATCACTTCAATCATATTGAATTGAACATGAATTGTTCCTCTGTACGCCATGTATTTTCTGGTGGAGAAGAACTAAGTTCAGGGTTAGTTAGACGATTTCAGCAGAAATGGAATTATAGTGGACAAGTGAAATTAACCAACTTTTATGGACCAACTGAAGCCACTATTTATGTGAATGCATTTGATATCCAGCCTAATCAAGAATTTGTTTCTATTGGGCAGCCAATACAGAACACGCAATTATATGTATTAGACCAAAACCAACGCTTGCAATCAATAGGAACTGAAGGTGAGTTATATATTGGTGGTGTTGGTTTAGCGCGTGGATACTTAAATCGTCAGAATCTTACTGCTGAAAAATTCATTTCGCACCCATTTCAATTGGGGGAACGACTATATCGAACAGGAGATTCAGTAAGATATCTAAATGATGGAAATATAGAATTTATAGGTAGAATGGATCATCAAGTCAAAATGCGTGGTTTTAGGATTGAACTAGGAGAAATTGAATCAACTTTAGAAAAATGTTCGTTTATTAAAGAGGCTGTCGTATTAGTTAGAGAAGATCGTCCAGGTGATCAACGATTGGTTGCATATGTAATAAGCGATGGAAATACCGAAGAGTGGAGAGAGTATTTACAAAACCAATTACCGAATCATATGATTCCAGCGCACTTTATAGAGTTAGAACATTTCCCGCTTACTCCGAATGGGAAAATTGACCGAAAGGCCTTGCCAGCACCTGATGAGCAAGCTATTGAAGATTTAAATGTGCTACCTCGGACGCCATCGGAAGAGCTTATTGCCTCGGTTTGGAGTCAAGTGTTAGGAACAGAAAATATTGGCATTCAAGATTCCTTCTTTGAACGTGGTGGGCACTCACTACTTGCTACTCAAATCGTCTCTAGATTGCAAGAACTGTTCCAAATTAAAATTCCATTACGTGAACTTTTCAAGCACGATACAGTGGAAGCATTGGCGAAACGAGTGGATCAGTTACGAAAAGAAGATAAAAAACGAGAGGTTGCTCCTCTTGTACCTATGAAACGAGAAGAAGTTATCCCACTTTCCTATGCGCAGAAACGTCTATGGTTTATTGATCAATTAATGCCAAATAGTGCTATGTACAATATTCATGCAGCGTGTCGCTTAACAGGTAAATGGTCAATTGAAGCATTGGAGGTCGGATGGAATCAATTGTTGGAGCGTCATGAATCATTAAGGACGACAATTCTAGAACGAGAGGGTGAACCTTTTCAACAGGTTCAATCTCCTGTGTTCAGACATATTCCTCAAACGAATCTAACAGATCTTTCTTTGGAAGATAGGGAAAGAGAAATGAAACGCCTTATTCAAAACGAGGCGGAGGCACCATTTCATTTTGGACAAGGTCCTCTAATTCGAACACGCATATTGAAAGTGGACAGGGAAGAATGGGTTCTCATTTGTACGATGCATCATATCATTTCAGATGGATGGTCAATGGGAATCTTACTTAAAGAATGGATGGCTTTTTATGAAGGAGCACTAACCGGAAAACCAGTGGAATTGAAGGAGTTATCTATCCAATATGCAGATTTTGTCATGTGGCAGAAGGAATGGCAAAAAGAGGAGAATTTGAATCAGCACCTTCAATATTGGAAGGAAGAATTATCTGGGGAACTACCGGTTTTACAATTACCGATGGATCGTCCTCGACCTGCAGTTCAAACCCATCGTGGTGCAAGTCAGTCCTTAATAGTGGCGAATTCCCTACAGGAGAAGCTCAAAGATTTAAGTTTGCAAGAAGGATGCACTTTATTTATGACATTGATGGCAGCGTATCAAAGCTTCCTTTCTCGTTATACAGGACAGGACGACATTATAGTTGGAAGCCCAATCGCTAATCGAAATGTGAAAGAGATTGAGGGATTAATAGGTTTCTTTGCAAATACGTTAGTTTATCGAGCTGATTTCAGTGAAAATCCGACGTTCCAAGAACTTTTGTTGCAGGTAAGAAAAAAAGCGCTAAAAGCATACGAGCATCAGGACATCCCATTTGAGAAAGTGGTAGAATCCATAAAACCTGAACGGAATACAAGTCATTCACCAATATTCCAAACTATGTTTACTTTACAGAATACGAAACAAGAGTTTGTTCAGCTATCTGAAAGACAAATGGAACTCATGGAAAGCCATGCTTCTGTTGCCAAATTTGATTTGAGTTTATTTGCTTCTGAGACGGAAGAAGGATTATCACTAACCTTTGAATATAATACTGATTTGTTTAATGATACAACCATTGAACGTATGGCAAGTCATTTTAAACATTGGTTAAATCAAATTGTCTCTCATCCAAAATGTGTCCTATCAGAACTGAATATGTTATCGAAAGTAGAATATAAGCAACTACTAGAGGAATGGAATGAATCAGCCGTTATAGATATAGAAGATAGTACGATTCATACAATGTTTGAAGAACAAGTGGAAAAAACACCAGAAGCAATTGCAGTAGTGTGCGAAGATGAAGAACTAACATATCGAGAGTTGGACGAACGCTCGAATCAGTTGGCACATTATTTACAAAAAAATGGTGTAACATGCGAATCATTAGTTGGGATTTGCGTTACACGTTCATCCGAGATGATTGTCGGTCTCTTAGGGATTATGAAGGCAGGAGGAGCATATGTCCCAATTGATCCAGCGTATCCGGAAAGTCGACTGCAGTACATTTTAGAAGATGCTCAAATAAAGGTACTGGTGACACAGGAAAAGTTACAACAAAAAATGGTTATACCTACATTCGTCAACGTCATTTGTATTGATCGTAATCGAGCAGAAATAGAACAAGAAGTTTCTACGGTATGCACGAGTGAAGTGACGGGCGATAACTTAGCCTATATTATCTATACTTCAGGTTCCACTGGAAATCCAAAGGGAGTAATGATTGAGCACAGGAATACAGTAACAATGATTCATTGGGCGCATCACACGTATTCCCGAAAGGAATTAGCGGGAGTATTAGCTTCAACTTCACTATCTTTTGATTTATCCGTTTTTGAAGTATTTGTTCCCTTAACGATGGGTGGTAAGGTGATTGTCGCTGAAAATGCTCTACATCTAGACAAGTTGTCTACCAAAGGTGTGACGTTGGTTAATACTGTGCCATCGGCAGCAAAGGAACTGGTTCGAACAAAAACAATACCTTCTTCGGTAAAGGTGATGAATTTGGCTGGAGAACCGTTACCATATCCGCTTGTTCAAGATTTATACGAGAGAAGTACGATTGAGAAGGTGTTCAACTTATATGGACCGTCTGAAGATACTACGTATTCCACGTATATGGAATTAGAAAAGGGTGTCATGCATAGGGTACCACCAATTGGTAAACCAATCTTCAATACAGAAGTATATGTATTGAGTGCTGAACAAAAAATGGTTCCAATTGGTGTAGTTGGTGAGCTGTACATTGGTGGATCAGGGCTAGCACGTGGATATTTAAAACGCCCTGACTTAACGAAAAATCGATTTATACCGCATCCGTTTAAAGAAGACGAGCGAGTATACCGGACTGGAGATCTAGTAAGGTATTTGCCGGATGGAAATTTGGAGTATGTTGGACGAATTGATCATCAGGTGAAAATTCGTGGGTTCCGGATTGAACTAGGAGAAATTGAAGCAGTATTACAAAAGCATACATTAGTTAACGAAGCTATTGTGATGGTGCGGGAAGATTATCCTGGCGATCCACGTTTGATTGCCTATGTTGTAGGAGACGGGGATGCTCAAAAGTGGCGTGATTATCTCAAGAATCAACTACCAAATTATATGATTCCAGCCTATTTTGTTGGATTAAATGCATTTCCACTCAATCCTAATGGGAAAATTGATAGGAAGGCCTTACCAGCACCAGAGAGACAGGAGATAGCAAGTGGTTATATTGCTCCTCGTACGTCTACGGAAAAAACAATCGTTTCGATATGGCATGAAGTTTTAGGTATGGAAAACATCGGAATTCAAGATTCGTTTTTTGAAATTGGTGGCCATTCACTACTCGCTACGCAAGCTGTTTCCAATCTTAAAGAGGCTTTTGGAATCGAGATACCATTGCATGATTTATTTATGTTTCATACGGTGCAGCAATTGGCGAAACAGATTGATCAATTGCTCGATAACAAAAATCAAGAAATGCAGAATGATAGTAAGGAGAATGTAAGTCTTCAAGACTATATTCAAAAAGAAGCAGAAGTCAGTAATGATGAAGAATTACTAGAACTGCTTAAGCAATTAGAAGAGCTATCAGAGGAAGAAGCACAAGGGATATTCGAGAGTAATTTGATTGAGGAAGGGGTAAAAAAATGAGAAGTGATTTACTTGCAAAGCTGAGTTCACTTTCTCCTGAGAAGAGAGCATGGCTTCAGAAGCAAATGCAAAAAAAGGAGAATAAAGAAGCACTCCCGTTGTCTTATGCACAAAAACGTTTGTGGTTTATGGACAGATTTAACCCAAACAGTTCTTTATATAATATTCCAACAGTATGGCATTTAAAAGGAAATTGGATACCTGAAGCATTAGAGAAGGGATTCAATCGACTCATTGAACGTCATGAATCATTACGAACTGTTTTTAAAGAAATAGGAGAACAGCCTGTGCAACAAATTGTCGAATTCCTTCCTAGATCATTACCTGTAAGGGATTACTCTCAACTTCCTCTAGAAGTAAAAGAAAAAGAGGTAGATAGTTTAATTGCGAGAGAAGCGCAAGAACCATTTGATTTAATGAATGGTCCTTTAATTCGTAATCAGCTTGTTCAATTAGAGAAGGATGAATGGTTATTACTGTGTACGATGCATCATATTATTTCTGATGCTTGGTCCATTGGTATATTCATGAATGAATTACTTGCTTTCTATGAAGAAGAAACGGGCGGAAATCCTGCTAAATTAAGTTCATTATCCATTCAATATGCAGACTTTGCGAAGTGGCAAAAGGAGTGGTTGCAAGGTGATGTGCTAAATCGTCAGCTTACGTATTGGCAGGAAGAATTGTCTGGTGAGCTTCCTATCTTACAACTGCCAGTGGATCGACCTCGACCGGTTAAGCAGACTTACTCTGGGGCTGCGTATCATGTGATTTTTCCTTATAAATTGCTCAGTCAATTGAAGGATATAAGTCGACAAGAAGGATCTACTTTATTTATGACTTTAATGGCCGCATACCAGAGCTTTCTTGCTCGTTATACGGGACAAAAAGATATTCTAGTTGGTAGTCCGATTGCAAATCGGAACCATAAGGGAGTAGAAGGATTAATTGGTTTCTTTGTTAATACGTTGGTTTATCGATCAGATTTGAGTGGCACCCCTACTTTTCGGGAGATTTTGAACCAAACAAAGAAAAAGGCGTTAAAAGCTTACGAATATCAAGATATACCATTTGAAAAAGTGGTAGAAGCTGTGCAACCTGAACGAAGCATGAGTCATTCCCCTATATTTCAGACCATGTTTACGCTACAGAATATAAAACAAGAACGACTAGATTTGCCTGATAGAAGTATTGAAATGGTAGAAAGTAATATGTCTATTGCTAAATTTGATTTGAGCTTAACTGCCTATGAAGTGGAAGAAGGTCTATTTGTCTCATTTGAATACAACACGGATTTATTTGATAGTAGTACCATTGCACGTATGGCAGGACATTTTGAGAACTGGCTAAATGAAATCACGTATTATCCAGATGAATCATATACAAAGCTGTCAATGTTATCGGATACCGAGCAAAAACAACTCCTAGAAGAATGGAATGATACGGACGTAGTTTATGGTCATGATTGTATGATTCATGAGCTATTTGAGCAGCAAGTTGCACGGACACCTGATGCAGTGGCGGTAGTTTATGAGGGTGGAAAGCTAACGTATCAAGAACTTAATGAAAAATCGAATCAATTGGCACATTTTCTACAAAAACGAGGTATCGGACCTGAATCATTGGTCGGTATATGTATTGAACGTTCTCCTGATATGATTATCGGTCTCTTTGGGATTTTGAAGGCAGGTGGGGCTTATGTCCCACTGGATCCAAGTTATCCTGAAAATCGCCTGAGATATATTTTGGAGAATTCACAAATTCAAGTGCTGTTAACAAAAGAAACACTCCAGGACTGGTTACCTAAAGATATTCAAGCAATTTGTTTAGACCGGGATCAAGTAATGATTTCTAAAGAGAGTAATTTAGCTCCGGTGAGTGGAGTAACAGCAAATAACTTAGCCTATATTATATACACTTCGGGTTCGACGGGAAATCCAAAGGGGGTAATGATTGAACATCATTCCGTTATCAACCGCCTACAGTGGATGCAGAAAAAATACCCATTGTCCGAGGAGGATACAATCCTACAAAAGACACCGTTTTCATTTGATGTTTCTGTATGGGAATTATTTTGGTGGTCATTTGTAGGAGCAAGTGTTTGTTTACTTCCACCAGGAGGAGAGAAAGATCCTGCGGTGATTGAGGAGTATATTGAACGATATCGTGTGTCCACCATGCACTTTGTTCCGTCGATGTTATCTACTTTCTTAGATTATATGGAACTATATAATTCGAAAAGGGATGTATCGTCTTTAATTCAAGTTTTTACTAGTGGAGAAGCGTTAAACACTGAGCAGGTTCGCCGGTTTAAGGGGATCTTTTACAATGTTCAGCAAACAAAGTTAATTAACTTGTATGGTCCTACTGAAGCGACTGTGGATGTGACTTATTACGATTGTGATTTAGAAAAAGAAGCAATGATTATTCCGATTGGTCGTCCGATTGATAATACAGAGTTGTATGTGTTAGATCAATATCAACAAGTGGTCCCGATTGGTGTGGCAGGGGAACTTTACCTTGGAGGAGTAGGATTGGCACGTGGCTACTTCAATCGACCGGATTTAACTACTGAACGTTTTATTCCGCATCCTTTTAAGGACGGGGAACGATTATATCGAACGGGTGACTTGGTGAGATATATGAACGATCGTAACTTGGGGTATATTGGAAGAATAGATAACCAAGTTAAAATTAGAGGATTCCGAATTGAATTGGGAGAAATTGAAGCAGCTTTACATGATCACTCATCTGTAAAAGAGGCAGTCGTGTTGGTGAAGGAAGAACGACCAGGAGATAAGCAGTTAGTAGCATATGTAGTGGGTGAAGGAGATACTGGAGAGTGGCGTGAATATCTCAAGAAGCAATTGCCACATTATATGGTTCCAGCATACTTCTTCAAAATTGAAGGTATGCCACTTACTCCAAATGGTAAAGTGAATCGGAAAGCATTATTGGAATTAGAAGAACAGTTCATAAGTGAAGATATTACTTCATCACGAACACCAGTGGAGGAGCTCATCGTTTCCGTTTGGAGCCAAGTGTTAGGAATAAAAAATATTAGTGTTCAAGATTCCTTTTTTGAAATCGGTGGTCATTCACTACTAGCTACTCAAGTAGTGT
This sequence comes from Bacillus cereus group sp. BfR-BA-01347, assembly GCF_022663835.1. Lineage (NCBI taxonomy): Bacteria > Bacillati > Bacillota > Bacilli > Caryophanales > Bacillaceae > Bacillus > Bacillus cereus group sp. BfR-BA-01347. The sequence continues at coordinate 65,352 of NZ_JAKUGG010000007.1, forward strand.
CACGTTTACAGAGAATTTTTCAAATCGAATTACCAGTACGTGAACTATTTGAATATACAACGGTGGAGTCACTGTCAAAGCGATTAGAACAGTTACGTAAAGGAGATAAAAAACGAGAGATTCCGCCACTAATACCAATGAAACGAGGAGAAGCTATTCCACTATCTTATGCCCAACAACGTTTATGGTTTATTGATCAATTTACACCTAATAGTGCCCTTTACAATATGCCAATGGTATGCCGTCTTACAGGGAATTGGCTACTTGAAGCATTGGAAACGGGATGGAATCAACTAATAGAACGTCATGAATCACTGCGGACGGTCTTTCAAGAGGTGAATGGTCAACCCGTACAGCAAATTGAACCGTATGCTTTTCAATCAATTCCGAAAACGGATTTAACTATGCTTTCTTCTGAAGATCAAGAAGAAGAAGTTAAACGTTTAATTCAACAAGAAACAGAAGTACCATTTGATTTAACAGAGGGTCCATTAATCAGGACAAGTATTTTGCACGTGGGAGAGGAAGAATGGATACTCCTTTGTACTCTACATCATATCATTTCAGATGGATGGTCAATGGGAATCCTACTTGAAGAATGGATGGCATTTTATGAGAAAGCAACGGATGGAAAGGTAGCGGAACTTGAACCATTACCGGTTCAATATGCCGACTTTGCTCAGTGGCAAAAAGGATGGCTAAAGGAGGAGGTGCTTGATCAACAACTCCAATATTGGAGGGAAGAATTGTCTGGGGAGCTTCCTGTACTCCAACTTCCTGTGGATCGCCCGCGTCCCGCAATACAAACTCATCACGGGTCGACATACACTATGGTTCTGCCAAGCACGCTACATGATAAATTGAATGAACTTAGTCGAAAAGAAGGGGCTACGCTCTTCATGACGCTTTTAGCTGCATATCAAAGCTTTCTATCTCGTTATACGGGACAAGAAGATATTCTGGTCGGAAGCCCAATTGCGAATCGGAATTATAGAGAAATTGAAGGACTAATTGGTTTCTTCGTTAACACGCTGGTTTATCGAGCTAATTTGAGTGGTAGACCGACATTTCAAGATGTACTGTATCAGGTTCGTCAAAAGGCATTGAAGGCGTATGAATATCAAGATATTCCATTTGAAAAAATTGTAGAAGTTGTGCAACCGGAGCGAAGTACAAGTCATTCGCCAATCTTCCAGACTATGTTCATCTTGCAAAATATGAAACAAGAGTTACCGGTGTTATCTAGTAGAAGTATTGAAATGATAGAAAGCCATAGTCCAATTGCAAAGTTTGATTTAAGTGTAATGGCAGTTGAGACGGAAGAGGGATTACTTTTTACTTTTGAGTACAATAAGGATTTATTCAATGCTACTACTATTGAACGGATGGCAGGACACTTTGAGAAATGGCTACATGAAGTTTCTCATCGCCCACAAAATCCGTTGCATGACCTGAGCATGCTATCAGAAACCGAGCGTACTTTGTTATTAGAAACATGGAATGACACTGTAATGGAAATGTCTCATCAGGGTCTTATTTGCGACAAATTTGAGGAGCAAGTAGCAAGGCGTCCTGATGCGATTGCGATAGTTGATCAAACAAAACAGTGGACTTATGGTGAATTGGATACACAAGCAAATCAGTTGGCAAATGTTTTACAGCGAAAGGGAGTAGCCCCAGAGTCAGTGGTAGGGGTTTATCTTCCGAGATCAGCTGAGCTGATGGTAAGTTTACTAGGCATTTTAAAAGCTGGTGGAGCTTATGTCGTTTTAGATCCGTTGTATCCAAAATCAAGGTTAGAATACATGATTGAAGATGCAGGAATTCAATTTGTAGTGACGGCGGAAGGACAAGAAGGACATTTCGCACACGTCGAAATGGTGAGGTTAGAAGAATTAACGGTGGAAAGCGTAATCGCACCTACACGTCAAATAAATCCAGAGAACTTAGCCTATATTGTTTATACCTCTGGTTCTACAGGAAAACCGAAGGGTGTAATGGTTGAATATCGCTCATTAATGAATATGGTTTCTTGGCATCAGGAAGTTTATCATATTTCAGCAGAGGATCGTGCGACTCAAATTGCAGGGGTTGCTTTTGATTCGGCTGTCCAGGAGATCTGGCCGTATCTAACTGCTGGCGCAGCACTCTACTTGTCAACAGAGGAACTGAGAATTAATCCAGAAGCACTAAGGGACTGGCTCATTGATTCACGAATAACAGCTAGCTTTGCACCTACGCCTATTCTGGAAAGACTCTTGAAATTATCTTGGCCAGATAAAACGGATCTTCGTTTTATCATTACTGGTGGGGATCAATTAACGCAGTATCCATCTAACGATATTCCTTTTGCGGTAATTAATCAGTATGGTCCATCGGAGAATACCGTTGTTACCACAGATTGTTATGTACCTGTAGGAGTGACAACAGGTACGCCATCGATTGGTCGACCGATTGCGAATACAGAAGTTTATGTGTTAGATTCTCATCTTCAGCTAGTACCAATTGGTGTAATTGGAGATCTCTATATCGGAGGGAAGAGTCTTGCACGTGGATATGCTAATCGTCCGGATCTTACAAAGGAAAAATTTATTCCACATCCTTTCAAGTCAGGAGAACGTCTCTATTATACAGGAGACAAAGCAAGTTATCTTTCTGATGGTAATCTCCAGTTCCATGGACGTATAGATGACCAAGTGAAAATTCGTGGTTTCCGGATTGAATTGGGAGAAATAGAAGCTGTTTTGCAGGCGCATTCTTCTGTGAAAGAAGCTGTTGTATTGGTGCGAGAGGATAATCAAGGTGATAAGAGATTAGTAACTTATGTAGTTGGTGAAGGAAGCGTCCATGAATGGCGAGAACATCTACAAACACATTTACCAAATTACATGGTTCCAACAAACTTTATTGAGATGGAATTTTTACCACTTACACCGAATGGAAAACTTGATTTGAAGGCATTGCCTATACTTAGTGAACAATCCGCTGAAAATACTGTATACCCAAGAACTCCGCTGGAAGAACTTATTGCTTCAGTGTGGAGTCAAGTGCTAGGAATAAGAGACATTGATGTTCAGTATTCTTTCTTTGAGCTCGGTGGTCACTCTCTACTTGCTACACAAGTGGTCTCACGCTTACAGGAAGTCTTTCAAATCAAATTGCCAGTACGTGAACTGTTCGAATATTCAACGGTCGAGGCATTATCGAAACGAATAGATCAGTTACGTAAGGGGAGCGAAAAACGAGAAATTCCACCATTGATGCCGATGGAACGAGGGGGAAATATTCCACTGTCTTATGCCCAACAGCGCTTATGGTTTATTGATCAATTTGCACCTAATAGTGCACTTTATAATATGCCGATGGTATGCCGGCTTACAGGGAATTGGTTACCTGAGGCATTGGAGTTGGGATGGAATCAGTTGATAGAGCGTCATGAATCTTTGCGGACTGTATTTTATGAAGAGGATGGCCATCCTGTGCAGCAGATTCAACCGTACGTTTTCCGTCCGCTTCTACAAATGGACTTAACTAAGCTTTCATTAGAGGAGCGAGAAAGAAAGTTGGAGCAATGGATTCAAACTGAAGTCGAATCTCCATTTGATTTAGAACAAGGGCCATTATTCCGTGGGAAACTCATAAGAATTTCAGAAGAAGAATGGATTCTTCTGTGTAATATGCATCATATTATCTCGGATGGGTGGTCGATGGAAATCTTGCTTCAAGAATGGATGGCATTTTATGAGAATGCGATTGGTGAAAAACAAGCAGAGCTGGAACCACTACCAGTTCAATATGCCGATTTTGCTCAGTGGCAAAGAGACTGGTTGAAAGATGAAGTACTATATCAACAACTTGCATATTGGAAGGAAGAATTATCTGGTGAGTTACCAGTCTTAATGTTGCCAATGGATCGTCCGCGTCCGCCAGTGCAAACCCACCATGGATTAACTCATAATGTTTTGTTGTCACGCTCATTACTGGATAAATTAAACGAACTAAGTCGTCAAGAAGGGGCCACACTTTTCATGACCTTATTGGCATCGTATCAAAGTTTCCTTGCTCGTTATACGGGACAAACGGATATTATTGTCGGCAGCCCAATTGCAAATCGAAATTATCGAGAAATTGAGGGGCTAATTGGTTTCTTTGTCAACACCTTGGTTTATCGAGCTGATTTAAGTAATGCACCGGCATTTCAAGAGTTGTTATCTCAAGTACGGATAAAAGCATTGAAGGCGTATGAGTATCAAGATGTTCCGTTTGAGAAAATTGTAGAGGTTATCCAACCTGAACGAAATACAAGTCATTCTCCGATTTTCCAAACCATGTTTACTTTGCAAAATACGGGACAGAAGCTACCAGAACTACATGGAAGAAATATAGAAGTAATGGAAAGTAATGCTCCGATCGCTAAGTTTGATTTAAGTTTAACTGCTGCAGAAGTGGAAGAGGGTTTATTACTTACTTTTGTTTATAGAACTGATTTATTTGACAGCTTAACTATTGAATCCATAGCTGAACATTTTGGGAACTGGTTGAATGTAATCGTGGAGAATCCTGATAAATCATTAGCTAAGTTGCCTATATTATCAGGATTACAGCAAAAACAGTTGGGGGAGTGGAATAATAATACTGTAGCATATCCACAGGAAAGTACGATTCATCAGCTGTTTGAAGAGCAAGTAAATCGTACACCTGATGCGGTAGCAGTGGTAGATGAAAAACAGCAGTTAACATATCGAGAGCTGAATGAAAAAGCTAATCAATTGGCCCACTATCTTCAGCAATGTGGGATTGGGACTGAATCATTAGTTGGAATTTGCTTTGAGCGTTCAGTTGAGATGATTGTTAGTATTATGGGGATCTGGAAGGCTGGAGCAGCATATGTTCCATTGGACCCATCATATCCAGAAAGTCGCCTACGATATATTTTGGAGGACACTGAAATTCAAGTATTAGTTACGAATGAGTCATTGGAAGGTTGGATACCTAAAGAAATCAAGATAGTTTGTCTAGATAGGGATCAGGCAATGATTTCAAAAGAAAGCATTTTTTCACCAAAATGTGAAGTAACAGGAGAAAACCTAGCGTATGTTATCTATACTTCGGGATCGACGGGGAATCCAAAGGGTGTCTTGATACAGCATCATTCTGTACTAAACTTGTCGCATGGTTTACAAAAAGAGGTTTTCGAACATGAGATACCATCTAACATGCATGTCGGTTTAAATGCGTCAATTGCCTTTGATGCATCTATTCAGCAATTACAAATGCTGCTTTATGGTTCAAGTTTGTATATTATTCCGAATGAAGTACGAAGTGATCCGGAACAGTTTGTAGCTTATATTAGGGAGAACAAGTTAGAAATCTTTGATATAACGCCTTCAATGCTTCAATTACTTATAGATGCCGGATTGTTAGAAACGTACGATGGTGTTCATGTTCCAAGTAAGGTATTGGTTGGCGGCGAAGCGATTATGCCGTCATTATGGGAACAGCTAGTAGAGACTGATAAAATACAGTTTTATAATGTATATGGTCCTACAGAATGTACGGTTGATGCAACATGCTATCATATCAAAAAAGATAGTAAGAGAGTAACAATTGGGCGTCCATTGCCTAACGTCCAAACTTATGTATTAGATAGAAATAGGTTGCCAGTTCCAGTTGGTGTGATGGGGGAACTTTATATTGGTGGAGCAGGTCTAGCAAGGGGATACTTGAATCGTCCAGAATTAACGTCCGAGCGATTTATTTCACATCCATTCAAAGAAGGCGAGAGGTTATATAGAACAGGCGATCTTGTGAGATATCTTCTTGACGGTAATATAGACTATCTAGGAAGACTGGATAATCAAGTGAAGATTAGAGGATTTCGAATTGAACTTGGAGAGATTGAGTCGACCTTACAGGAGCATGACTTGGTAAAAGAGGCAGTTGTAATGGTTAGGGAAAATCAGTCGGGAGATAAGAGGCTGGTAGCTTATGTAGTGGGCGAAGGTAGTTTAGAAGAATGGCGAGAGTATCTTAAAACAAAACTGCCAATCCATATGATACCTTCCTACTTTAGCGAAATGAAAGAATTACCGCTAACCATAAATGGAAAGATTGATCGGAAATCGTTACCTATACCAGATTATCAAGGAACACAAGAAGGATACGTGGCGCCAAGAAACGAACGTGAACATAAGCTTTCTATCATTTGGGAACGTGTGCTAGGTTCAAAACGTATTGGTATGAATGATAACTTCTTTGAAATTGGTGGAGATTCAATTCTTAGCATTCAGATTGTCTCTCGTGCGAAGCAAGTTGGTTTACAGTTGACACCAAAACAAATATTTGAACACCAAACGATTACTGAGTTAGCGCAAGTAGTCAAAGAAGAACAAGGTGTACAAGCTGAACAAGGAATTATAACTGGAGAGACGATACTTACACCTATTCAGCAAAGGTTTTTTGCACAAAATCATCCTAATCCACATCATTGGAATCAATCTATGTTCTTTAGAACGAAAGAAAAATTGGACATAGGATCACTGGAAAAGGCAGCGCGTAACCTTCTACTTCATCATGATGCCCTGCGTTTAAGCTATGAACGTTTACCTAATGGGGTTTGGAAACAGTGGAATGAAGGAATAGAAGAACAATCGATGCTTACTGTCATTTCATTAGACGAAGTGCCGGAAGCTGATTGGCATCAGGTTATTCAAAAAGAGATTAATATTGCACAAGAAAGTTTGAATTTACATGATGGTCCTTTAATGAGAATGGTGTATTTTGATGAAGGTGAGAAGACTGGCCGATTATTTTGGACAATTCATCACTTAGCGGTGGATGGTGTTTCTTGGCGGATTTTATTGGAAGATTTGCAAACAGCATATACGCAAGCAGTCCAAGGGCAAAAAATTCAATTACCTATGAAGAGTACATCTTTTAAAGAATGGTCGGAGAAATTACAACATTACGCTGAAACTGGAATATCAAAAGAAGTGCTACATTACTGGGAGCAGCAGGCTGAACAAGACGTAGTTATACTGCCAGTAGATGGTACTATAAGTAATCCAGTAAGCGCAGTAACTGAGGAAATTACTGTGGTGTTAAACGAGAATGAGACCCGTATGTTATTGCAAGAGACTTTAAGCACTCACCGTGTCCAAATCAATGAAGTATTATTAGCAGCATTGGTACAAGCTACGGCAGCATATACGGGGCAGCCGATATTGAGCGTAGATTTAGAGGGACATGGTCGAGAAGAGATTATTGAAGATGTTGATTTATCGAGAACCGTGGGATGGTTTACAAGCATTTACCCAGTTCATTTAAATATTACTAGTGCTCATACGCCAATTGCAGCATTAAAAGTAGTTAAAGAACAAGTTCGCAAAATTCCTAATAAGGGTGTTGATTATGGGGTGTTGCGTTACATGAACGCAACAATGTGTGAGCAATTAAGCTCCCAATATACACCGTCTATTAGTTTTAACTATCTTGGACAATTTGACCAAATGTTTTCTAGCGATGCAATGTTTATTCCGGAGAACGAATTTAAGCGTTTAGATCATGCAGCCGGTTCCAAGCGATCGCATGTAATTGATATAATTGGGGTTGTAACGGATGGAAAACTTCAGTTCACTTGGGTATACAATGTTGGACAAGTTGCCAAATCAACGATTCAAAGTATTGCACAGAATATGCTATATCAACTGAGTACATTGATTCAATCTTCAGATAGAGAATCTGCACTGACCATTTCGGATTTTGCAATGGCCAATTTTAGCCAAGAAGGTTTGACAAATGTACTAAACAAAATGCATCGCGGAAAGAATAATCAGCTTACTGATTTATATCCACTATCACCTTTGCAAGAAGGGATGATTTTCCACACATTGCATGACCAAGGGGATGAACATGTTGCACCGTATATAGTGCAATTGAGTTTTATGATTCGAGGAAAAATGAATATTCCTACTTTTGAGCAGGCGTGGAAATCTGTAATTCAGCGGCATGAAATTTTTCGTACAGCATTTGTATGGGACGAAATTGAAGAACCTGTACAAGTGGTGTATGAAAATATTCCATTTAAAGTGAACAAAGAAGACTGGCGTACAATGACAAGTGAAGAGGTAGAGGAAAAAAGAAAAGTCTTTTTGGCATTAGATCGAAAACAAGCCTTCCAATTTGATGAAGCACCATTGATGCGGGTAACAGTCATTCAAGAAGGTGAGGAAGAATATCGAATTGTTTGGACCCATCACCATATTTTACTGGATGGATGGAGTTTACCATTAGTATTTAATGAATTACTTACAGTCTATCAGAAGAGAATGAATGGAGAAGCTGTGAAGTTACCTAAGTCCTCACCATATAAGAAATATATCCAATGGTTAAGAGAGCAAGATAAGGAGCAGGCGGAACAATTCTGGAGAGAGAAGCTAAAAGGTTTTACTGCGCCAACTTTGCTGGGTTTAGAAAGTAAAGAGGAAGAAAAAGGTTACACAGAGAAGGTTAGGTATTTATCAGAAGAGCAGACTCAAGCGTTACAAGGATGGGCGAAACGAAATAAACTTACTTTGAGTACAGTAATTCAAGGTGCATGGGCTTATCTCATGAGCCGATATAGTGGAGAAAATGACATTGTCTTTGGTGTAACAAGCTCAGGGCGCTCTACGGAAATTATTGATGTTGAAAACATCGTAGGTCCTTTCATTACAACGTCACCGACGCGAATTCAATTAACGGATGATATAAAAGTAATAGATTGGTTGCAGAAGATACAAGAGGAAGAGATAGAAAGAAGACAATATGAGTATGCTTCTTTGACAGAGATTCAGGGATGGAGTGAGGTTCCTAGAGGTACACCGCTGTTCCATTGTTTATATGTGTTTGAAAATTATCCAGTGAAAGAAGAATCTTCAGAAAATCTGGAAATTGGTGAATTGAAAGGGGTAGAACAAACCCACTACCCATTAGGATTGGCTGTAGTTCCAGGAATTCAGTTATCGTTAAAGTTAATGTATGACCGTAGTAAGTTTAATAGAGTAACCATTGAACGAATGCTGGGTCATTTACACAAAGTGTTAATGCAAATGCTCAAAAACATTGATCAAAATCTATCGGAGCTAGTATATATTACGGAGGCTGAACAAAGAAGGCTATTGGAAGAATGGAATAATAATGCTATATCCTATCCACGTGAGAATGTAATTCATCAACTATTCGAAGAGCAAGTAAATCGTACACCTGACGCGGTGGCAGTGGTAGATGAAAAACAACAACTAACGTATCGAGAGCTGAATGAAAGAGCTAATCAATTAGCCCATCATTTACAGAAATGTGGAATTGGGACAGAGTCACTAGTTGGCCTCTGCTTTAATCGATCAGTTGAGGTGATTGTTGGTCTCATGGGAATTTGGAAGGCTGGAGCAGCCTATGTTCCATTGGATCCATCGAATCCGGAAAGCCGCCTGCAATATATTTTAGAAGACACAGGAATTAAAGTGTTAGTTACAAATGAGGTATTACTAGGATGGATACCTAAAGACATCAAGACAGTTTGCCTAGATAGGGACCAAGCAATGATTTCTCAAGAAAGCAAACTTTCACCAATATGTGAGGTAACAGGGGAAAACTTAGCGTATGTTATCTATACTTCTGGTTCGACAGGGAATCCAAAGGGGGCTTTAGTACAGCACCATTCTGTAATAAACCTATCCTATGGTTTACAAAAAGAAGTTTTCTCACATGAGATACCTAGTAATATGCGCGTCGGTTTGAATGCGTCAATTGCCTTTGATGTATCTATTCAGCAATTACAAATGTTGCTTTATGGTTCAAGTTTATATATTATCCCAAGTGAAGTTCGCACTAATCCGGAACAATTTGTATCCTATATTAGGGAGAATAAATTGGAAATGTTTGATATGACACCTTCATTGCTTCAATTACTTATAGATGGAGGATTGCTAGAAATAAGTGCAGATGTTCATGTACCAAGTAAGATATTAGTCGGTGGTGAAGCAATCATGCCATCATTATGGGAACAGCTAGTAGAGACCGAAAAAATTGATTTTTATAACGTCTACGGTCCTACAGAATGTACGGTTGATACAACGTGTTATCATATTCAAACAGATAGTAAGAGAGTTACAATTGGACGTCCGTTGCCGAACGTGCAAACTTATGTATTGGATAAAAATTTGTTACCTGTTCCAGTTGGTGTAACAGGTGAGTTATATATCGGTGGTGCAGGTATAGCGAGAGGATACTTGAATCGTCCAGAATTAACAGCAGAGCGATTTATCCGTCATCCATTTAATGAAGAAGAGCGTTTATATCGTACTGGAGATTTGGTTCGTTATTTACCTGATGGTAATTTAGATTACTTGAGAAGAATTGATAATCAAGTGAAAATTAGGGGCTTTCGTATTGAACTTGAAGAGATTGAAGCGAATCTAGAGAGGCATCCATTGGTAAAAGAAACAGTAGTTTTGGTAACAGAGGATAAATTAGGAGAGCAGAGATTGGTTGCTTATGTAGTTGGAGATGGAAGTATGCATGATTGGCGTGAATATCTCAAGAGACAAGTACCGAATTATATGGTTCCCGCACACTTTATTAAGGTAGACGAGATTCCTCTTACAACGAATGGAAAAGTTGATCGAAAGGCATTGAACAATTTAACTATTCAAAGAGAAAATAACTTCTCTATACCAATCATTCCAAGGGATGAAATTGAATATCAGTTGATTAAAATCTGGCAGGATGTCTTACAGATAGAAGATGTGTATGTAAATGATGATTTCTTTAATAGAGGAGGACACTCTCTCCTTGTAATTAAATTAGTTTCAAAAATTAGGGAGAAGTTTGGAAAAGAAATTAAAGTGTCTACATTGATTAAGAATCCAACAGTGGAAGGAATCGCATGCCTTATTCGTGATAAGCATGATATGACGAAATCAGTAGCAGCGCTAGTTCCACTACAAGAATCAGAAAAAAGACCTTTCTTCTGCGTTCATCCGTTTATGGGGAATGTATTTTGTTACATTCAACTAGCAAGATTACTTAAGAACCATTGTTCATTTTATGGTTTACAGAATCCTCTTATAGAAAAGGGAGAAATTGATGAGTTAACTTTGCCGGAAGTAATTCAACTTTACATCGAAGAAATAAAACGTGTTCAGCCAGAAGGTCCATATCGTCTTGGAGGATGGTCTTTAGGCGGTGCAATTGCTTATAAAATCGCAACTGTACTAAAGAATCAAGGTGAGGAAGTTGAGTTGTTGATACTAATGGATACTAAAGTGCCTTCAGAGCAGGACTATAAAACAAGTGAGGATATGCTCTCATATATATATGAGCATTTCATTCCTAGAGATCTTACTGAGCAGGAAGGAGACCTTGTCCATAAACAAGACATGCTTGTGGAGCGATTAATTATGGAAGGCGTACTCCCACCTGATGCAGATCTTATGAATTTGAAGCAAGTTATCAATGCTCATAGGAAATGCCTGAACTTAATGGCAGAGCATGATTTAATACCATACTCTGGAGAAGTTCTCTACTTTAGTGCTGAGGAAGGAAAAGAGTTGTTTACAGATTGGGGACCTTTATTAAAAGGTAGAGTAAATAGGTATTCAGTCCCTGGATCACATGAGAAAATAGTAGACTTCCCCGCAGTTGAAAAGATAGCTAAGTACCTATTAAATGAATTTGAAGGGATAAAAGAAACATCCCTTTCATTAACCGAAAAGTAGAGAGTGCAAAAGATGCGACGCTATGAATGAAAAGGGCAGCCCAATAACTGCAAATAAAGTGTAGGCAATAATGAATATATCAAGAGTATTAATTTTTAAGAGGATAATGGAAAATTTACTTGATAGAGACATAGAAACCTATATGAGTTGCTCATAGAATGATGTAAATCCTCTCTATTTTTTGTAATAGAAACTAATGCTTTGATGATATTATTGAGGAAAGGTGTATATTTTCATTGATATGTAAATATGCACCTTTTCTATTGTATTTGCAATTTAATAAAGTTAATTTGAATTTATGTAACGCACATATATGAAGCCATCTTTTAAAAAAGGAAGTGATTTATCATACACATTCAAGCTGTGAAAATACCAAAGAATATTGAAAGTCATTTGTTTAAGCAACTTAGTAACTTGGTTTCAAATGAGAAGAAAGAACGAATGAAGCGTTTATTAAACTCATGCGACGTTAATAGGACACTGATAGGGGATTTACTAATCCAATCTCTAATCTGCCAAAAGTATAAAATTAATAATGAAGAAATTAGATTTAAATATAATGAGTATGGAAAACCTTTTGTTGAAAATTTTTCTGACTTTCATTTTAATCTGTCACATTCAGGAGAATGGGTGGTTTGTACTACTGCTAATTTTAATGTGGGTATTGATATAGAAAAGGTTTCAGAGATAGAGGCTCTTAAATTAGCAAATGAATTTTTTTCAGAGGAAGAATTTTATGATATATCTAATATAAATTCTGATGAACAAATTAATTATTTTTATGATTTATGGACATTAAAAGAAAGTTATATAAAAACGATTGGAAAAGGGCTTTATATCCCGTTAAATTCATTCTCTATAAAAAAAGAGTCACCAACTTTAATTTCATATAAGTATATACCTCAAAACTTTTACTTTAGACAATATAACATTGAGCCAAATTATAAGATATCTGCCTGTGCAACAAGGGATGAATTTCCGCAAGAGATAATAATTAAAGACATTTATGCAATTTGCCAAAATATATACAAATTTGAAAGTAAGGAGAAAATCAATGCAGAAGACTAAACTTTTTTGCTTTCCACATGCTGGGGGATCTGCGTTTAGTTACGCAAAATGGAAAAATCACTTTAATCCATATATTGAGGTAGTCCCGATAGAGTTAGCTGGTAGAGGATATAGAATTGAAGAAAACTTGTACCAAAGTATGGAAGAGGCAGTAAATGATGTCTACAATAAAATAGTTATGCAGATAGATGATTCGCCCTACATTCTATTCGGGCATAGCATGGGAAGTTTGATTGCCTATGAAGTAGCAAGAAAAATAAAAGATTCTAAAAACGTATCGCCTGAATTTCTTGTTTTGTCCGGTAGAAATCATCCAAATAGTAAAATAAAAAATATCCGACATAATCTTTCTAATGAGCAATTTAAAAGAGAAGTTATTGCAATGGGAGGTACACCATCCGGGGTACTTCAATCAGAAGAATTAATGGAGATTTTTCTCCCAATTCTAAGAGCAGATTTTAAAATTGTCGAGACATATATTCATGACAATAATATACAACCATGTGATATTGATTTTCTTATATTTAATGGGGAAAATGATGAATTTACTACATATGATCAAGTAATAAAATGGGAGCAATATACAAGTAGAACGTGTACTCTTCATTCTTTTGAAGGTAATCATTTCTTTCTAAATGAAAATATTGAAGAAATAGCAAAGAGTATTATAAGAAAGTTAGATTCTAAAAGATTATCAAATAGTTTTTAGAGGTTTTCTTTCATCATCAGACAGTCGTTGGATAACTGGTGAGTTAATTGATGTAAGGGGTGGATCTTGCTTATAATGCTAATTGTAAGTATTATTTACTTTAAAATCAAAACTTTCTCAATTTAATGTTGAGAAAGTTTTGGTTTTTATTATTCTAGTAGTAATCACTTTTTAAAGTTATAGAAATTTAAAAATAAAGTATTGTATACATGTAAGTATGATTAAAAATGAAAAGTTGTAAATGCTAAATTTAATTAAATACGCCTTACTCTCTTTAACATTGGCCTGAATGAATAGTTTATAGGAGATTACACTGGCTAAAGATGCGATAATTGTTCCAAGCCCTCCAATATTTACTCCTAGTAATAAAGCTTTCCAATCAGAAGTAAAGTTTGATAGAAGAATTGAAGTAGGAAAATTGCTAATCAATTGACTCAAAAATATGGAACTAAAGAAGACTGAAGTATCTCCTCTTAAATTAGCGCGAGCAAAGGTCCCCAGCGCATCAGAATGAGAAATGTTTCCAATAAAAATAAAAAAACAGACAAAGGTTATTAGAAGAAAGTAATCAATCTTTAATAGTATGTTTCTATCTAACGTAAAAGCTGCCATCAATGTAACTATTAGCGCAATGTAATAATTAATGAAACCAAAAATAGATGCAATGATAGTGATAAGTATCAAAATCCAGATGGTAGCTTTTTTTCGATTCTTCACGGTAATAACAGGTAGTTCTATTTTTAAATCTGTTTTTTGAAGTTTTTGAGTAAATATAAACAACAAACTAATTCCAAGTACAGCTAAAAGCAGGATTGAACCTAAAAATGGGATGAGCTTAATTCCATAGTAAGAATATAGATATAAATTTTGTGGGTTTCCCATAGGCATCAAGCTACTACCGATGTTTGCCGCAATTGTCTGCAGGATGATTGTATCCATCATGTTCATTTGTGTTTTTTTACTAATGACAAGTGTTATTGGTACAAAAGTGAGGAGAGCAACATCATTTGTTACAAACATGGAGCAAATAAAGCATAACAAAATTAGAATAATAGATATTGACCTGCTGTTATTGCATTTATTTAAAATCGCAACGGCAAGTTTGTCTAATATCTTTAGTTGTTCCAAGGCCTTAATGGCCACCATTAGATTAAATAAGCTAATTAACACTTCAAAGTTAATATATTCGACCTTTGGCGAATGTATGAAGCAGCTTACAATTGCTAGTATCAGTGAAATGGTAAGTACTAAATCCTTTTTTAAAAATTCGAATTTCATAAGGAGTCTTTTTTTATTTTGAACGAATACTATTTCTTTCACAATACACCACCTGTAATCTATGTTAGTAAATATACGTTTTTTGGGATAACTCGATATTGCTAGAAAAGAGGATGTCATAAGGTCCTAAATAAGAGTTTTGTAATGTTTCATCCCTTCAACAAAATCCTTTTTTTCTTAGTGTCTTTCATGTTGCGAATATGTGCAATATAGACGAATCAAACTAGGGGGATTAATTGAGAAAACAAATGTTTTTTGTATGATACCATAAATAAATTAAATGTTTTATTTTTTAAATATTCTTATAATATCCCGTTGATTCTTGATTTCAAATACTTTATATGAACTTCTAAAAGAGAAAAAATATGCATGTTTTTATGAAGAAAATAGAGACTAGTCAAAGGTTAGGTAGAACGGAATCCGCGATGTTTGGATACTGTATAAAATTCACAAAATCTCACTGTTTTTTAGATGAAAAATCTTAAAATATTTTTTTGTTTTTATAAAAATCTGTACTTTTTCGTAACATTCTGTACTTTTGATTATAAATTAAAGACAAGCTTCTCTTAGTTGAAGATTGAAAGCGCTTTATAGATTTTTCGTGAAGTTTTTATCTAGCCTATTTTTGAGATTAGTAGTGAGAAAGGAGATATTTCCATGTTCTTGAGAAAATTAACAAAAAACCACTTAATCACTATTGATTATTATGATTTAAATGTAAATCACCGGTAAACGAAACAAACATAATAGTACAACAACAATAGTGGATAAGAATATTAGTTTTGCAGAAGGGGATAGAGCATCGTGTGTATAATCGATAATTTTTTTGAAAATTTGGGTTTTTAGGTGCGTGTTGCGATGTTTGCTTAAACAGGCCAATTCTATTCATATAGAAAATTTTTATCCTTGTTGTATTTGAATATGAATGAGGTATTTATGCCACGGAATATAGGTGATTTTATATAGATTATGATAGATAAATTTTTGGTATGGAGTGATAATATGGAAAGATTTTTTGTAGAGTTAGTCGGATCAACAAATGATTTTTTATGGTCTAAATTGTTAATTATTATGCTTGTTATTTGCGGAATTTATTTTACATTTAAATTGAATTTTGTACAGTTTCGAATGTTAAAAGAGATGGTCCGTGTATTAATGGAGGGGAAAAGTGGTTCTAAAGATCAAATCTCTCCTTTTCAAGCGTTTTGTATTGGTATGGCAGCTCGCGTTGGAACAGGGAATATTACAGGAATTGCGATTGCGATTGCATTAGGAGGTCCTGGAGCTGTATTTTAGATGTGGATTATTTCTATTATTAGCTCGGCATCCAGTTTTGTTGAAAGCACATTAGCACAGATATATAAAGTAAAAGATAAAACTGGTTTCCGCGGTGGGCCATCCTATTATATGGAAAAAGGGTTAAATAAACGTTGGATGGGAGTATTATTCTCTATTTTAATTACAATTACTTTCGGTCTTGTATTCAATTCAGTACAATCAAATACAGTTACAATTGCTTTTCAAAATTCATTTGGTACAGATCGTTTAACAGTTGGGATAATCATGGCCATTGCTTTCGCCGCGATTATCTTTGGTGGTGTACAACGTATTGCAAAAATGGCTGAATACAAGGTGGTATTTTTAGCGGTATTATACATTGGAGCTGCATTATTTGTTGTAGTTACCAACATATCAAAAATGCCGGAAGTTCTTTCTCTTATTGTTCAAAACGCATTTGGTTTTAAACAAATAGCAGGAGGTTCAATTGGTGCAGCACTTATGAATGGAGTTAAACGTGGTTTATTTTCAAATGAAGCTGGTATGGGAAGTGCACCAAACGTTGCTGCAACAGCAACAACAAGTCATCCGGTGAAACAAGGACTGATTCAAGCATTTGGTGTATTAACCGATACACTGATCATTTGTACTAGTACTGCCTTTATTATTTTGCTGTCTGATGCATATAAACAACCGGGGTTAAATGGTATTGCACTTACACAAGCAGCATTAAGTGAACACATCGGTTCTTGGGCATCGGGTTGTCTTGCTATCTTTGTCTTTTTATTTGGATTTGGTGCGTTAATTGGCAACTATTATTATGGTGAAACAAATATTCGCTTCTTACATACAAGTAAAGTGTGGTTAATGACATACAGAATAAGTGTGTTGGCTATGATTGTATTTGGTTCTGTTGCAAAGGTTCAAATTGTATGGGATTTAGCGGACTTATTTATGGGATTTATGGTTATTATTAATTTAATTGCTATTACCTTACTTTCAAAAGTAGCATTTGCGGCGTTACAAGATTATATAAACCAGAAAAAAACTGGTAAAGATCCTGTTTTTTATAAAGAAAGCATTAAAGGACTTGAAAATGTTGAATGTTGGGATAGTTATGAGGAAACTTCAAAAAAGAAAAGTGTGTAATAAGAAAGATATTCAGACTGCAATGTGCCTGAATATCTTTCTTGGTTCTAGTGCAAATATTATTGATGATATTAAAGAAAAAATTATTCTATATAAAGTTAATAGTACGGGGGAATATTGTTAAATGATAAAGGATTCTATCGTTCAAATTGAGGGTCAAGAAAAAGTTTGCTTAGATCAATGGGTAGCTCATTATCGAACGTATGCAGCTAAGGGACGAAGCGCCAGTTATATTCCCGCTCTGGGGGAAATAAATGTATCGCAGTTAGGGATTTGTATAGTAAAGCCAGATGGAACAATGATAAAGTCAGGAGATTGGGAGGTACCTTTCACATTACAAAGTATATCAAAAGTAATCGGGTTTATAGCCGTTTGTTTAAGTCGTGGTATTTCTTATGTATTAGAACGAGTTGACGTAGAGCCAACTGGAGATGCCTTCAATTCGATTATTCGTTTAGAGATACATAAACCAGGAAAACCTTTTAATCCTATGATTAATGCTGGAGCGATTACGATAGCTTCACTTTTGCCAGGGATATCGGTGAAAGAAAAATTAGAATCTCTATACGTATTAATTGAAAAAATGATAGAGAAGCGTCCTGCTATTAATGAAATAGTATTTCAATCAGAATGGGAAACGGCTCATCGTAATAGAGCTTTAGCATACTATTTAAAGGAGAATGGTTTTCTAGAATCAGATGTGGAGGAGACACTAGAGGTTTACCTAAAACAATGTTCAATTGAAATAAATACAGAAGATATTGCCTTAATAGGGCTTATACTAGCACATGATGGATATCATCCTATTCGCAAAGAACAAGTGCTCCCTAAAGAAGTAGCTAGGTTAACAAAAGCTTTAATGCTTACTTGTGGAATGTACAATGCTTCCGGGAAATTTGCTGCTTTTATTGGATTACCAGCTAAGAGTGGGGTATCCGGCGGAATTATGACACTTGTTCCCTCAAAATCTAGGAAGGATTTATCGTTTCAAGATGGATGTGGTATTGGTATTTACGGACCAGCCATTGATGAATATGGGAATAGTTTACCAGGAGTTATGTTGTTAGAACATATTGCAAAAGAATGGGATTTGAGTATATTTTAAAAAGGAGCACAAATATTTTGGTGTTAGAGCGAGTCCAAAAGTGTTCAGGCCATATATTGTGTCTGAACATTTTTGAGTTATAAAGTATCTTTCTAAAGTAGAAGACTGTAATGAATACTCACAATCTGTAATACTTTCGTTTATATCTTATTTATTAGTTTTTGAAAAAAATAGAGTAAGTGTTGTATTAATACAAATAGGTTTGTATACTGACTGTTAGGCGAAAGTGGGAAGTGATTATTTTGAATCTTAGTAATTTAGTAAAAAAAGACATCTATATTCTTGTTTTAATGATACTTACAGTACCCTTAGTAGGTGAAATAAAGTCATTTCCCTTAAACGAAACATTTAGAATGAGCTTTGGTGCACCGACATTTTTCTTTTTTTTGTTATTGTTTCGACGAGTTCCAGCATTTTTACCGGGTTTTTTAACAGCAATAGTCGTTGTAGTATTTCGTATGTCAATGGATGTAATAATAAAGGGAAATATGGATTGGTTAGCCGCTTTTCATACTCACTATCCTAGTTTTTTCTTTTATTTTACGTATTCGTATCTCTTTCATTTAGCAAAAATTAAACGTTTTTATCATCAACCACTAATGATCGGTTTGATTGGTTGCGTTATTGAAATATTGTCAGACTGTGTGGAATTAATGATTCAATATTTCGTATTAAAAACATCGATCACATCCGAGGCAATAAATGAGATCGTTGTTATCGCATGTTCCCATAGTTTTATAGTTCTAAGCTTTTTCAATATGATGAAATTGTATGAAGCGCAATCAAGGGAGAGACACATAAAGAAACAAAATGAACATATGCTTATGCTCATTTCTAATTTATATGAAGATGCTGTTCATTTAAAAAAAACATTACAAGATACTGAGAATATAACAAAAAAATCCTATGATTTATATAAAACCTTAGACTCTTTTGAGCATAAACAGATGGATTTTCAGTTTCAGGATTTAAGGCAACAGGCATTACAAATTGCTGGTGAGGTGCATGACGTTAAAAAGGATAATCAACGTATTTTTGCGGGACTTTCAAAACTAATTTCTGATGAAAGTTTTACAGATTATATGTCTGTACATGAACTAGTAAACATCATTATACGGGCAAATACGAAATATGCACGGTTGCTAGAGAAAGACATCCAATTTGTATATAAAATTGATGGTGTGCATCCTCATTATCATATTTATACAATCCTATCTATTGTAAATAATATCGTGACAAACGCTGTAGAGGCTATCCAAAGTATGGGAACCATTATAATTGACATTAATAAAGACCATCATTTCGTTGAATTTCGAATAGGAGATAACGGTCCAGGTATTTCTTCAAAATATAAAGATTCAATTTTTGAGCCTGGTTTTACTTCTAAATATGATGGTTTAGGCAATCCATCGACAGGCATCGGACTATCGTATGTTAAAGAAATGGTCGAACAACTTGAAGGTGATGTTACGCTTGAGGACAGAACCGAAGGAAGAGGATCAATTTTTATAATTAGATTAGGGATTGATCATATAATTTCGAAAGGGTGATTCTATGTATTTTTATATAGTAGATGATGAAAAAGCGGTTCGTTCAATGTTGGCTCAAATTATCGAGGATGAAGATCTTGGAGAGGTTATAGGAGAAGCTGAGGATGGTTTATCTTTAGAGCAATACATGCCGATCCTTAAAAATATAGACATTTTATTTATTGATTTGTTAATGCCCATTCAAGATGGAATAAAAACAATTCGTCAAATAAAGCCTTCGTTTAAAGGGAAAATCATCATGGTCTCTCAAGTAGAATCAAAAGAATTAATTGCTGAAGCTTATTCGCTTGGCGTTGAATACTATATTATTAAGCCAATTAACCGGATTGAAGTATTAACAGTTGTCCGGAAAGTCATTGAAAGAATTCGTTTGGAAAAATCGATAAAAAACATTCAAGAATCGCTTAATACGGTACTAAAATTGGATAGTAATTCAAGTGCGCAAGAAAAATACCGTAATGAAAAACATTTAAATACTTTTAATCATTTTCAAAATTCCATTCATTTTCTTTTGTCGGAATTAGGAATAGCCAGTGAAAATGGAAGTAAAGATTTAATGGATATGCTAGATTATTTATATAAATATGAACAAGATAACACGTTGGAACAAGGTTTTCCCTCACTAAAAGAGATTTTTATGAATTTAGCTCAAAAAAAACTTGGGGATTCAGCTGAAGATACCGAATTAAAAAGGTTCATAGAAGCTTCCAAACAACGGATTCGGAGAGCAATTTATCAATCATTAAACCATTTAGCATCTCTTGGACTTACTGATTTTTTAAACCCGAAGTTCGAAAATTATGCTTCTAGATTTTTTGATTTTACTACCGTAAGGAGAAAGATGACAGAATTGAATAATGAACCAACAGTACCTGCTCGTATTGATACGAAAAAATTCATTCAAGTTCTTTATTTTGAAGCAAAACGAATACACTTGGAATTAAGATGATAAACTCTTGCTCATTATCATTTTCAATTAATAGATTGATAGTTGTTTTCATGTTATTTGTTTTATATAGTTTTTCTAAGAGAGTATTTTCCTTTCTTTCATATCATTTTTAAAATCAGAAAATTCCGTATCGATTTGGTAGAAATGTACTAACTTGGAACAAAAGAATATGTATTTCTTACACATTAATATTCATTTAAAAACGAGTATTTCCAAAATAAAATATAACTACATAGTAAGTTGAATTTAAAAAAAGATGCTATCTTCTAGCATCTTTTTTTCTTTTAGAGAAAATATCATTCATACTTATATTATTTGAAATTCAAATGCAGGCATACAAATGAAGGAAGAGGAGATAATATTTAACAAATTATAATTAAAAATGGTATTTTAGGTCAGAAATGTTTTTATACTAACTAGGTTATTGGTACTAAATAAGTATAATGTCTCGCTTTTCTGCTCTTTAATCTTATCGTTATTTTTTATTAAGTACATATCGTTCTTTAGAAATTTCAATCCTAACAGAGTATATAAATTGGGTGATAAACATGTGGAACATAATTACTTCTTATTTTCCAGATTGGAAAGTCTTTGTACAAGCTTTTATTTTGTTTTTAATTCCGTATACTATCTCAAGATTTTTTCATTGGGTTCGTATGACAGAGAAAGAGTGGGAAGAATGAGTTGGTGGAAGTCAAGAGACAAACAAGTGAAGAAAAATAATATTCAAAGTAAAACGAAACAAGAGTATAAACCTTCTCAAAATGCAACCGTTCATTTCACAAACGATTTTGCCTCTAACTTAGAACTTATAAAGCAACAGATCGGACATAATTCTGATGTTCGCTTTCGGAAGTTTAATATTGGACGCACAGATATTCAAGCTGGGATCATTTTTGTTGATGGTCTATCAGATAAAGAGATCATTGACAAACATATTATGAAATTACTAATGGATGATTTTTCTGACGAATATAAAAATGAATCTTCTTATGTGGAGGGGACTGTTTCAAAAGAATATATTAAAAATAAAGTTCTTACAATTAGTGAAGTAGCAGAAGTCCATTACATAAAAGATGTGATATCCAAAGTATTGATAGGTTCAACAGCTCTTTTAATTGATGGTTTAGCAGATGTGTTTATTCTTGGTACAACAAAAGCAAATAAACGAAACATGGAAGAACCAGTATCAGAGGCATTAGTCAGAGGGCCACGGGTTGGTTTTACTGAAGTATTAAGTGATAATACCTCACTTTTGCGACGGCATTGTGCAGATGAGAACTTATCATTAGTAAAGCTACCAGTAGGAGAACGTGCAAAGAAAGAATTAGTTGTCGCATTTATTAAAGATCTTGCTAGTACAGAATTGGTGGAAGAAATAAAAAACAGAATTCAGAAAATTGACATAGACAGTGTACTCGAATCTGGTTATATAGAGCAACTCATTGAAGATAATTATCTCAGTCCTTTCCCGCAGATTCAAAATACAGAACGACCTGATCGTGTTATTAGTGCTTTGATGGAAGGCCGAGTAGCTATTTTGTTAGATGGAACACCATTTGTTTTAATTGCTCCAGTTACATTTAGTATGCTGCTGCAATCACCAGAAGATTATTATGAAAGGTGGCTTCCTGGTACGCTTCTCCGCTTATTACGCTTCATGACAGCGTTTGTTTCATTATTTGCTCCAGCACTGTATATTTCTTTTATTTCATTTCATCCAGGATTAATTCCCACCAAGCTAGCTATTTCTATTATCGGATCGCGAGAAGGAGTTCCTTTTCCCGCTTTAATCGAAGCGTTGATTATGGAAGTAGCCATCGAAGTTTTACGAGAAGCAGGTTTACGTCTGCCTAAACCGATTGGACCTGCAATGGGAATTGTGGGCGGTTTAATAATTGGTCAGGCTGCCGTAGAAGCAGGAATCGTTAGCCCAATAATGGTTATCGTTGTTGCGGTAACAGCTATTTCTTCTTTTACTATCCCACAATATAGTGTGGGAATTACGTTACGCATTCTTCGTTTTGTAGCTATGTTTTGTGCTGCGATATTTGGATTGTATGGAGTTATTCTCTTCTTTCTTTTACTTTGCAGTCATTTAGTGAAACTGAAAAGTTTTGGCGTTCCTTATACTAGCCCTGCTGTTCCGTATCGATTTAGTGACTGGAAAGATTTTATGGTTCGCATGCCATTAAAAATAATGAGACGTAGACCAAAAATAATGCATACTAAAAAAACTATCCGCAAAAAGTAGCTGATGACGAAAGGAAGTGGCCTTCAGTGATTACTAAATCCCAAGACCGAATAACAACTTCGCAAGCAGTTGTTATTATTGTAAATTACATACTCGGAACAGGAATCCTCACTCTGCCCAGAGCATCTGTGGAAAAAGTGAAAACACCAGATGTATGGCTAAGTGTGATATTAGGTGGAATACTCGCAATGGTTTCAGGAGTAATCATGGTCAAATTAAGTCAAGGATTCCCAGAAAAAACCTTTTATCAATACAGTCAAGAAATTGTAGGGAAATGGATAGGCAGGTTGCTTAGTTTTCTTATTATAGGTTATTTTCTTACAACCTCAGCTTTTCAAATTCGTTCAATGGCAGAAGTAATAAGCTTTTTT
Organism: Bacillus cereus group sp. BfR-BA-01347; assembly: GCF_022663835.1. Classification (NCBI taxonomy): domain Bacteria; kingdom Bacillati; phylum Bacillota; class Bacilli; order Caryophanales; family Bacillaceae; genus Bacillus; species Bacillus cereus group sp. BfR-BA-01347. The sequence goes on from NZ_JAKUGG010000007.1 coordinate 88,819, forward strand.
TTGCTCGAAGGAACTCCTACATGGGCTATTATTATGCCTTTTATGTGGATAGGTCTTTATTTGATTATGAGTGGTATTAACTCAATTGCACGGATGTTTGAAATAATATTCCCTATTACTGTTTTTATTTTTTTAGTCATTTCCTTTATGAGTATCGGAATATTTGAGATAGATAATCTCCGTCCCGTATTGGGTTTTGGGATTAAACCAGTGTTAGATGGGATAAAAACAACGTCTCTCGCATATACAGGTCCTGAAATTATGTTAATTCTTTTGGTGTTTATGGAACAACGAAATAAAGCAGTAAAAGCTATTTTAGTTGGAATTTCTATTCCGTTAATCTTTTATGTAATAACTGTTGTAATGGTCATCGGTGCATTATCAATTGATGGGGTTGTAACAAGAACATGGCCGACAATTGACCTTATGCGCAGTTTTGAAATTTCTGGTTTGATATTTGAACGTTTTGAATCTTTACTACTTGTAATATGGATTATGCAAATATTTGCTACCTATACGATTAGTTACTATGCAGCTGCATTAGGATTAGCCCAACTCTTTAAAAAGAGTATTCATCCATTTATTTTTGCTTTGATTCCAATCATTTACATCATTGCTATGACTTCGAAAAATATAAATCATTTGCTTAAATTGGGGGATATGCTCGGTGATGCTGCTATATTTTTATTTGGTTTACTGCCACTGCTCCTTCTTATTATTAAGCGATTAAAAGGAGGAATAGTGTGAAAACGAAATTTAATTATATGCGGTTCTATTTGGCTTTGTTATCGATGCTTGTGCTCCTATTTTTAACAGGATGTTGGAGCAGTAAAGAAGTAGAAGAGTTGAGTTTAACTGCAGGTATAGCACTAGATAAAGGGAAGGATTCAACAATTGAGAAAGAGGATGAGGAAGGAGGATATCCTAAAAGAAATCTTATAACAGCTACTTATCAAATTGTTAGTTCGCAAGCACAAAGTAAAGGAAACGGACAACAAAAACGGTATATAAATGTTTCTGAGACCGGTGATTCCATTCATCAAATTGTTCGGGAGCTTTCATTGAAAAGAGAGAGCGAAATGTTCAGCCCGCATTTAAAAAACATTGTTATTAGTGATAGTCTTGTACGTACATACAGTTTAGAACAATTACTTGAACAGTATCTCCGTGACAATGAAGTTCGGCTGAGCTCTATGATCTTAATTAGCAAGGGGCTAGCGAAGGAGGTACTGGAATCAAACAAAAAAGGAGAAATCCCAGCATTTCGTTTGTCTGGAATTGCAGATAATAGAAATAGAACAACAAGGATTTTGGCTCCTGTATCGCTCGCTAAATTAGAAGGAAAGATGCGGTCAGGGTCCAGTTTTCTTTTGCAAAATGTAATCTCGATGAATGGGGAAACAAAATTTGCAGGAGCTGCTGTAATTAAAGGGAAGACAAAAAAATTGATGGGCTTTTTAAATGAACAGGAATTGGAAGGAGTAGTATGGATAAACGGAAAAAGGAATGGTGGTGTGATAAAAACTTTTGATAAAGAATCAAAGAAACTCATTATATACGAAATAAAGTCAATAAAAAGCAAAATCATACCACATGTTAACGGAAATAATATTTCCTTTGATGTAAACATTGAATCAGAAGGACGTTTGTCTGAAAATTGGGTGCAACCAGGAAAAGATTTTGAAAATGAATTTTTAAAAAGGGAAGAAAAAGCTATTGAAAATGAAGTAAAGCACTTAGTACATCATGTTACAAAAAAAATACAAAAAGAATATCAAGTCGATATTGCGGGTTTTGGCAACCAATTAAGAATTAAACACCCGAGAACATGGGAGGAAGTCAAAAAAGATTGGGATCGAACATTTAGTAAGGTACCGATTAAATATCATATAAATGTAACTATACAAGATTATGGAGCGTCAAGTTTAAAACGGTGAGACGTCTTAATTGACCTTATATTTACACAAAAACAAAAAGTTACAAAAATTTTAATTTGAAAATTTTTGTAACTTTTTGTTTTTTTATGTCCTTCTTATTATAGATTAAAGAAATGATTTTACCCTATACATTTCTTTTACGTTATAAAAGTAGATCACAATAGTTACTATTGGCGTTTTATTTAACGTTAGGAAAGAGGAATCGTTATATGTCTTGAATAGGAGGGAGTTTGAAGTGCAAGCGAAAGCAGTGCAAATAAAAGAAATCTATCAAGAAATATTAGACGGTAAAAGAAGTAGGTTTCCACCGAATACATGGAAAGAAGATAGCAATAGAGAGCTATCTAAAAGGGTTACAAAATATTTAATTGAAACAATTTTAAAATAGAAATTAACAAAGTCTTAAAAGGAGAGAGTTTAAATGATGATTGTTCTTCAGGTAGTTTTAGCAATTTTTATTGTAGTAGGGGGATTCATAAAAATTTTTCGTATATCTTTTCAGGTGGAACATTGGCAACAATATCAATATCCATTATGGTTTATGTCTATAATTGGTTTTATTGAAATTATTGGAGCAATAGGTATAATCGGTGGTATTTGGAATCAATACTTAGCGCTAGGAGCAAATATATTATTAGCAGTTCTCATGGTCGGAGCCATTCATGCTCATATTTTTCGAGCAAAACAATCTATTTTAATGATAATTCCTGCATTACTTTGTTTCATACTATCTACGGCGATAATTATTTGGAACTTAAATACATTTTCTTAAGCGTAACTATAAATTTTGAAAATAAGTAATTATTAGAGGAATATGTAAGCTCTATTTAAAATGGTGAATAGTTAAAGAATATTAATTCCGAAAAATCATCACCATTTTACTCTTGTTTTTAATAGTTCTATGAATAGAAAGTCTCTACATTTTTTAAATGCATGCTTGTAAAGTACATACAAAAGTGTAGCTCATTATAGGAAGGAGAATTTTTAAATTCTATTGATAAACCCAGTAATTGTAATAGCCCTAACTTAGAATAATAATTTCAAAATCAATAAAGTTTAGAATAAAAGGAGCAAGATCAAATTATTATGAATAAACAAATAGGATTTATCGGATGTGGAAACATGGGTATTGCTATGATAGGTGGGATGATTAATAAAAATATAGTGTCTCCAAATCAAATAATTTGTTCAGATTTAAACGTCAGCAATTTAAAAAATGCTAGTGATAAATATGGCATAACTATAACTACTAACAATAATGAAGTCGCTAACAGTGCTGACATTTTAATTTTATCAATTAAACCAGACCTATACACATCGGTAATTAACCAAATAAAAGACCAAATAAAAGATGATGTAATTGTTGTAACTATTGCTGCAGGAAAAAGTATTAAGAGCACTGAGAATGAATTTGATAGAAAGTTAAAGGTTATTAGGGTAATGCCTAATACACCGGTACTTGTTGGGGAAGGAATGTCTGCATTATCTTTTAATGAAATGGTTACAGAAAAAGATATAAAAGAGGTACTAAATATATTTAATATTTTCGGCCAGACGGAGGTCGTAAATGAAAAACTAATGGATGTTGTTACATCTATTAGTGGTTCTTCTCCAGCATATGTGTATATGTTTATAGAAGCCATGGCAGATGCTGCTGTACTTGACGGTATGCCGAGAAAACAAGCTTATAAATTTGCGGCTCAGGCTGTATTAGGTTCTGCAAAAATGGTATTGGCAACGGGAATACATCCAGGTGAATTGAAGGATATGGTTTGTTCTCCAGGTGGAACGACGATAGAAGCTGTAGCAACACTAGAAGAAAAAGGTTTAAGAACAGCTATCATTTCAGCTATGAAACGTTGTACGAAAAAATCTATGGAAATGTCTCGTTTAACTAGTAAGTGAGAGGCTTTGTTTAGGCGTAACTTCACATCCATTAATGTAAGTAGTTATTTAAATTGAAAATTTGTTGCTATTCTCTTATAGGGAGCGGGGGCATACATTGCCTTCCGCAACGGTGCTCTAGGATGGAATTAAATAGATTAATATATAAATTATAGGGAAAATAAAAAGTGTATACAAATGTATAATCGGAGGAGTTGTTATGTCAAATAAAGTTCCTACTTCCTTTATCATTATTATAGGATTGATGCTGTTTGCATTGTTTTTTGGAGCAGGAAATTTAATTTTTCCACCTATGCTTGGTCAAATGGCTGGAAATAATGTATGGATAGCCAATGCAGGCTTTTTAGTTACTGGAGTTGGTTTACCATTGTTAGCAATAACAGCATTTGTTTTTTCAGGTGAAAATGATTTGCAATCTTTAGCTAGTCGTGTGCATCCGGTGTTTGGTATTGTATTTACGACCGTTCTCTATCTAGCGATTGGCCCCTTTTACGCCATCCCTAGATCTGGTAATGTATCGTTTGAAATTGGAATTAAACCTTTTTTATCACATGATGCAGGTCCTGTTGCCTTAACTGTATTTACAATCTTATTTTTTACAGTTACATGCTTGTTATCCCTTAATCCTACAAAGATTATTGACATAGTTGGGAAAATTTTGACTCCTATCAAATTGACTGTTATTGGGATGCTCGTAGTTGTGACTTTTATTCATCCAATTGGAAGAATTCAAGCGCCTATTGAATTGTATGCATCAGATTCATTTTTTAAAGGTTTTCAAGAAGGATATTTAACATTAGATGCCCTTGGAGCTTTTGTTTTCGGAATCATTATCGTGAATGCAATTAGAGAAAAAGGGGCTACGACTAAAAAGCAGCTTATGATTGTTTGTGTAAAAGCAACGGCTATTGCTGCTACACTCTTAGCTCTTATTTATACTGCCCTTTCCTATATGGGCGCTTCTAGTGTAGAAAAACTAGGTCGTTTAAATAATGGGGCTGAAGTTTTAGAAAAAGTTTCGGACTATTACTTTGGTTCGTATGGTGCAATTTTCTTAGGTGTAATGATTATAGTAGCATGTTTAATTACAAGCGTAGGACTTATCACTGCTTGTTCTTCTTTTTTTCATAAATTATTTCCAAAAATTTCTTACAAAAAACTTGCTATTATTTTGTCTGTTTTCAGTACACTAGTTGCGAATATAGGGTTAACACAATTAATTAAGATTTCAATCCCTGTATTAATAACTATGTATCCAATTGCTATTACCTTAATATTCCTAATATTTTTACACTCTGTATTCAATGGTAGATTTGAAGTATATCAAGGGAGTTTGATATTGACATTTATTTTTAGTTCGTTAGATGGATTAAAAGCTGCTGGAATAGAAAGTGAAATAATACATAATTTTCTTGAACATTTTCTTCCTTTATATAGTGTAGGTTTAGGGTGGGGGGTTCCGGCTATTATAGGCGGTGTATGTGGGTATATTGTTAGTGTATTACGGAAGAAAAATAACTTAAGTTCTAGTGAAACTCAATTAAATAAATAAATTATTTTTGTTTATCATACCATTATCGAACATACAAAACTAATTATCTCTTTGGAATGACGAAATCTTTTATTTATATCTTTGGAGGTAAATTGAATGAGTTATAACACATTATAGCTGATGTTTGTTGAACAGTGGAGGAAAGAGAAAAAATAGAATGTTACAAATTTATTTAACGTAAAAGAAATATTATAAGACTATGTAATAACTAAGTAAATTTATATACAACAATAATGAGAAGAGCAAACCTTATTTTAAAGGGGATACAGAGAATATGAGTAAGTTATTAAAAAAGAAATCCGTTACACAATTGTTAGAGCATAATCAAAGCAAGACCTTAACGAAAACATTAGGAGCATTTGATTTAATTATGTTAGGGGTAGGCTCAATAATTGGAACGGGCGTTCTTGTGTTAACTGGATTAGTAGCAGCAAGAGATGCTGGTCCAGCAGTTATTTTTTCATTTGTACTTGCAGCAATTATATGCGGATTTATAGCATTATGTTACGCAGAAATTGCTTCCACACTCCCGGCATCTGGTAGTGTATATACGTACTCATATGCAACAATTGGTGAGTTTGTTGCTCATCTAGTAGGTTGGTCTTTACTGTTAATATATATCGTGGCAACAGCGGCTGTCGCTGCTGGATGGACAGGCTATTTCCACAATTTAATAAAAGGATTTGGATTAGAGATACCTAAAGCTCTAGTAACGATCCCTTCACATGGTGGTATTGTAAATCTACCAGCAGTAATCATTACATTGATATTAGCATGGATGTTATCCCGTGGTACGAGGGAAAGTAAACGAATCAATAATATAATGGTATTGATTAAAATTGGTATGATTTTATTGTTTATTACAGTTGGTATATTCTATGTAAAACCAATGAACTGGGTACCAATTGCACCATACGGTTTAAGTGGGGTTTTTACGGGTGGAGCAGCTATTTTATTCGCTTTCACGGGTTTTGATATATTAGCAACTTCAGCAGAAGAAGTAAAAGATCCGAAACGTAATCTTCCCATCGGTATTATTGCATCATTAATCATATGTACAATTATTTATGTTATGGTATGCATTGTTATGACAGGAATGGTTTCCTATAAAGAATTAAATGTTCCTGAGGCAATGGCTTATGTAATGGAAGTGGTAGGACAAGGAAAAGTCGCTGGTGCAATTGCTGCAGGTGCTGTAATTGGCCTTATGGCTGTTATTTTTTCAAATATGTATGCGGCAACACGAGTTTTCTTTGCAATGAGTCGTGATGGATTGTTACCGAAATCATTTGCGAAAGTTAATAAGAAAACTGGAGCACCCACTTTTATAACTGGATTGTCAGGAATAGGGAGTTCTATAATAGCTAGGTTTATTGATTTGAAAGAATTGGTTAATTTAGTTAATATCGGTAGTTTGGTGACGTTTGCGTTAGTTTGTCTATCAGTTATTATTCTCCGTAAATCACACCCAAATTTAAAACGTGGATTTATGGTACCTTTTGTACCTGTATTACCAAGCGTTTCAATTGTTTGTTGTGTGTTTTTAATGCTAAATTTACCGTTAAGAACATGGATGTACTTTAGTATTTGGATTACTATTGGGGCAGTCATATATTTCTTTTATTCGATAAAACACAGTAATTTAAATGAGGAAACGATCTCGAAATTACATGATAAAATTGCGAGATAATAACGAGAGAAAATTGTATTAATAATCATATTGATAGTTGAGTAACATAGAAGCAGTTTTTTGATATTTAGCAAGAAATAAAATGAAAAATCCTAGGACAGCTGAGTGCCTTTTTTAGAAACCTTGCCTGTTTTTCATGATTTAAAACTAATAAGGAGAGGAAAGTATGAGTGAATTGCATTTTATGAGTCTAGAAGAACTGGATAATGAATTAGAAAAAGATGACAGTGGTATTTATTTTATTAGAGATTATAATGACAATATTATTTATATAGGTAAGGCTTTTAGTATAAAAAGTAGAGTATTAGCTCATTTTAATAGTTATTCCAATATTAAGGAATATGTACATTTATTTAATAAAGTAGCGTATCTTATTGAAGATAGTTTGTTAAAACGCTCATTGTTACAAGTTACTTATATGATTAAATATAAACCAGTATTAAACAAAGAAGTCCAAAAAGAATTCCCAGAGTTATATACTCAATACATTAAGCAAACAAATAAAAAATCCATGTTGTTAGAAATGGATGAAGCTAAAGAAAAAAGGAATGAGTTAAAGAATAGATTAGTAAAATTAGTAGGCGGAAAAACTATGTTTTATGACATAATTTCTCTGTTAAACAATGGATATAACTATCATGTTCTCGCAAAAGTATTGAGCATAGAACTTCAAACTTTAATTATAATGAAAGAACACCGAAACAAATTTCCGATACCACATAATTATAAGAGGACAATAAAGCATCAAGATATAATGTATGCTTTATCTGGAAAAAAGAATTTAAGTACTTCAAGGTTAAACACTTAACTTTAAAGTAGTAAATTCGTTGCTTTTGTAGCTTTTATTGTTATATTGAAATGCAATGTACATTTGTGTTTCAAATTCAATTGGTAGAATAAGGGGAGGGAAAGGGTTCCCATAAAAGTACTAGAAGAAATTAGGTTACTCATGCGTAAATAGCATAATTAGGCACATGTTATTTATAAATATTCAAAGATACGAAAGTAATACAAATGAAATTCTTATTTCTGCTACTACAAGTACTATTGAGCAAATGAAGTATGAAATTGCTTTTGAACTAGGAGTCACACTGGGACCTGATACATCACATCATCTGCAAATGGTTCGGATCGGTGGAGAGATTACAAAACGCTTAGTTCGAATGGCTGAAAAATAGTTAACAGGTCAATACAGATTACACTAAGAAAATAATCCGTATATATACGGATTATTTTCCTTTAATTTACAAAAAAACAAATTTCGAAATTGAAAAGACCTCTCAGATTCCTTTGTAATAATCTTTTTTAGTTATGTTAATGACATAGGTATCTAAAGGTGATAAATTCGGTATGAACGATGTATGAGCCCTTAAAAGTGTTTTGGTGTTATTTGCAATTTTAATTCCATAATACTTAAGCTGATATAATAAAATGTTTTATGTCTAAATCGATATAAAATAATAATTATTAAGTGATATTTCTTTTTTTATAGAATAAGTAAAAACTGATACTGTAGTAATTACTGTTTTGAGATCAATTTACTGTGTACCTTAATTATTGAAGTTTTTTGTTGATTAACAACTATTGTATTTGGAAATTAATAATAAGTTTATCCCGCTATTTGCCGGGCAGTAAGACCCCGATTGGTATGGGCTAATAATCAGTGGGGGATGAACAAAACCCCCACTGATTAAAGTTTCACTTTATGTGATACGGTAATAAAACTAGCTAGTTTGCTATTCTTAGTATTTGTAAAGTCTATATATTTTTTCCTCTTTTGTGGAAAGTAAAACTAATGTTACGACCAGTAATATAGTGTCATTTTTTGAATATTCCATTCGTTTTTTATTTTTAGTTGATGAAAAGACCTTTCTCTCAATTAAATGTTTAATTGAGTACTTGAATTTCCTCTACCTTGTATTTTTCAAAGCATAGTGCTTCAAAAATAGCCGTATCGCTTTCATCTGTTTCCAATTTCACAACTTCTTTATTATCTTTTTCTAAAATTTGGAGCAAAATAGTTTTTCAGTTTCACATTTAAATTAGCAGTATTTATTTTTTGAATTCAATTTGTATAAATGATTGAATTGGAACTTTGACTGTTATTTCTTGCGGTGGTACAGTATCTCCTGTAACTTTCGCTGCATTTTAAACCTTTTTCCAGCTTGGTCCTCGCATTGACTACCACTGTATTTTGTAGTACTTCACTGTTTTCTCAAGTTCAATAATTATATCTTGTAGAATTAAGAAAAGAACTTAGTGTATTTCATTTACTTATCTACTCTGATATTTAGATGCTAACTACAATTAAATAATATATGATTTTTATAAAAAAGATATAGTAATATTTTGTTGTGAATTGTACTAATTTGATATTTTATAGTATTATTTGTCATGAATTATATCTAACAGAATATATTTTATGGATCTATAAAGGAGAATGTAATGAATACTTCTATCGATATACAACACTTGTGTGATCTTGCACATAAAGCATTTAATGCCCCTGTACATATTTTATCTGCAGACAGAAAAATTTTATATCATTCTACATCTGATAATGTTTGTAGTCCTTTTTATTCTTCAAAAGAAGAACATCTTAGTGATATTTATCAAGAAAACGATCCCTTTAACTTGCCACTTTTCCGAAGTAACAACTATCTTGAAAATTTTGTTCTAATTCATATAGAAAATCATGATGATATTAAAGGGACTATTATAATCGGTCCTACTATACATCCAAAAGATTCAGATGATATGATCATAAAATTTCAGAAAGAATTTAAATCAAATGATAACATTCAAGAAAGACTTGCCTATTATCAGTGTTTATCTGAGATTAAAAAAACTACATTAATTGATATGGGAATTTTATTACATTACATGATTTTCAATGAAAAGTTAGATGTAGATATTGTCTTGGAAAAAAATAGAGTACTAGAGGAAATTCCTAATAAAAATGTGAAACCTGATTTATATATTTTAAAACGCCGACAAAACAAACCTAAAACGCACAATATGGCATTAGTAAATGATTTCTTTTCGACTATTAAAGAAGGAAATAAAAAAAAGTTAATACAGTATATGTATGCGGTTTCGCAAGAAGATGTTGAACTTATGCTAATAGAGGATCCGCTCAGGAATCAAAAAAACCTTGGAATTATTGCGATTACCTTAGCCACTCGATATGCAATAGAAGGAAACCTGCCACCAGATATTGCTTTTGCTCATAGTATTTTATATATACAAACCCTAGAACAATTAGATAATGTAGAATCTGTAAAGCGATTGTCAGGGGACGCTTTACGTACCTTTGCAGATCGTGTGAAAGAATACAATGCAAAAAAGTATTCTTACGCGGTTACTACATGTATAAAACATATTAATAAAAATGTTTACGATGGAATATCTCTGAATGAACTTGCTAATCAATTAGAAATTACGCCTACTTATCTGTCTAAACTATTTAAAAAAGAAATGGGAATCACTTTCAGCGAATATATTCAAAGGGAACGAGTGGAAGAAGCAAAAAAATTATTAACACTTACTACTTATTCTTTATCAGATATCTGTGCTTGGCTTAATTTTAATGACCAAAGTTATTTTATAAGAGTTTTCAAAAAAAATACTAGTATGACTCCTAGGCAGTACCGTGAAAAATATACAGTAATATAAGCTTGTTATCTGCTGTCTCCAATGTAAAGACTTAAACATGGGTATAAGTATCCTAAAAAATAAAAATTCACTAACCATTATTTTGCTAAAGGAAACAAAAAGATAGAAGGCTGCAAAGTGTTTCAAGGAGGCTTTGCAGCTTTTTTGTAATTTAGAACCTACGTTTATAACGAAGATAAGTTTATAGATTAATATCTTCATATTAGATATTTAATAATGATGATATCAGGATGTTTTTTAAAAAAATCAACAATATAACATATATTACTAAATATATCTACATTTTATGCAATTATACATAACTAAATAAAGGTAAAAAAGTATAAAAAAACCTATTATATTATTCTATAAGTATTTTTTCTAAAATAAAATTTCTTGGTTGAGCTAAAATAGTTATTTTTAACCGTATACACATTAATTTGTAATCATTACAATTACAGAAATGAAATTTACGAATAACTATATTTATATAATTTTTTTGGTTCATATTTTTATTTAACAGTAAATTATCGAGCATAATCGACAAAATTTTTCTATTTACGCATTGAAAATTTAATGTTTTAATGAACAACATAACTGGTATGACCAGACAGAAAGGAGAAGGTTACGCTAATAGGAATTATAGTGAAGTTATAAGTAACATTATGTCTTTGATAATTTTCTGAATAGTAAATTTATTTACAAGAGGTCAAGAATCAAATTGGTAATAAACGTGTTCTAAGTTTCTGCATAACAAAAGTGAAGTTATTCCGCAATAAAAGTATAAGCAATGTACAGTATAATTTCACCTTTTGTTGTCTAGTAAGGAGTTTGCTGACAAAACTAAGAGGGATATTATCAAATTAAAATTAAACAATGTTATGACAAGATTAACTGTAAGCATTGGTTTATTGATCCTCACGATTCTGTAAGTTAAACCGCAACTTTAGGAAAGAATTAATAATTTACTACTCATAAGGTGCCTGATTCAAATATAGTTAATAAATTTTTGTTATTTATATTTAAAAAAATAGAGTATCGAAATGAGAGATAAATAAAATCCTTACATCCTATTAGAAGTAAAAAACAACGATATTAACGTATCTGAAAGATTTCTCCTTCTTATCCAGTTTACAAAGAGAGCGGTCGTACAAGTTATATGAATTAAGTTATAAAAACAATGGTAAAGGAGTGTACGGAATGAAAACTAAAATAATGACAGGATTATTAGTCACATCCATTGTAACTGGAGCAACTATTCCTATCAATACTCTCGCAACACCAATCGTTCAAGCGGAAACTCAACAGGAAGGCATGGATATTTCCTCTTCATTACGAAAATTAGGTGCGCAATCTAAATTAATCCAAACGTATATTGATCAATCTTTAATGAGTCCTAATGTACAGCTAGAGGAAGTCCCAGCTTTAAATACCAATCAATTCCTAATCAAACAAGATATGAAGGAATGGTCATCGGAACTCTATCCACAGTTAATTCTATTAAATTCAAAAAGTAAAGGGTTTGTAACAAAATTTAATAGTTATTACCCGACATTAAAATCGTTTGTAGACAATAAAGAAGATAGAGAAGGGTTTTCGGATAGACTTGAAGTACTTCAAGAAATGGCTATGACGAATCAAGAAAATGCGCAACGACAAATCAATGAATTAACAGATCTTAAATTACAGCTTGATAAAAAATTAAAAGATTTTGATACTAATGTGGCAACTGCGCAAGGCATACTAAGTACAGATGGAACAGGAAAAATAGATCAGTTAAAAAATGAAATATTAAATACCAAAAAAGCAATTCAAAATGATTTACAGCAAATTGCATTAATACCAGGGGCTTTAAATGAACAGGGATTTGCTATATTCAAAGAAGTTTATAGTCTTTCAAAAGAAATTATTGAACCAGCTGCGCAAGCAGGGGTGGCAGCGTATAACAAAGGAAAAGAAATTAACAACTCTATTCTAGAAGCTGAGAAAAAAGCAGTGCAAGAAGCAACAGAGCAAGGTAAAACTGCTCTAGAGATTGAATCAGCAAAAAGAGCAGCTCGTGAAGCAATTGAGAAAAGCAAACAAGGTGAAATAGCAGCCGCAGCCGCAGCAAAAACACAAGAGTATGACCTGATGAAGGTCATTGATACCGAAAAGATTAAGAAAACATTTGGCGTTTTTGCTGAAGTAAATAAATTAACAGCAGAACAGCGAGCATATTTAGATGATTTAGAGAAACAAAATCAAAAAATATATGATTTAACAACGAAATTATCAATAGCTGATTTACAAAAATCAATGCTTCTTCTTACACAAAATGATTTGCATACGTTTGCAAATCAAGTAGATTTAGAACTTGATCTACTAAAGCGCTATAAAGAAGATTTAAATCTAATAAAAAATAGCATTACAAAATTATCTACTAATGTTGATACAACTAACGAGCAGTCTCAAAAAGATACATTAAGACAATTAAAAAATGTAATAAGTTACCTTGAAGAGCAAGTATATAAATTTTGATATTACGTTTTTGGAAATCTATAAAGAGTATAAGTATTTAGCGAAAGAAGGAGAATAGTCATGAAAAAATTTCCATTCAAAGTACTAACTTTAGCTACATTAGCAACTGTTATAACTGCTACTACCGGTAACACTATTCATGCATTTGCACAAGAAACGACCGCTCAAGAACAAAAAGTAGGCAATTATGCATTAGGCCCCGAAGGACTGAAGAAAGCATTAGCTGAAACAGGGTCTCATATTCTAGTAATGGATTTATACGCAAAAACAATGATTAAGCAACCAAATGTAAATTTATCTAATATCGATTTAGGCTCAGAGGGGGGAGAGTTGCTCAAAAATATTCACCTTAATCAAGAGCTGTCACGAATCAATGCAAATTACTGGTTAGATACAGCGAAGCCACAGATTCAAAAAACTGCTCGTAATATTGTAAATTACGATGAACAATTTCAAAATTATTACGACACATTAGTAGAAACTGTACAAAAGAAAGATAAGGCAGGTCTAAAAGAGGGTATAAATGATTTAATTACTACAATCAATACAAATTCAAAAGAAGTTACAGATGTGATTAAGATGCTACAAGACTTCAAAGGGAAACTATATCAAAATTCTACAGATTTTAAAAATAATGTTGGTGGTCCAGATGGGAAAGGTGGATTAACTGCAATATTAGCAGGTCAACAGGCAACGATTCCACAACTTCAAGCTGAAATTGAGCAACTTCGTTCTACTCAGAAAAAACATTTTGATGATGTATTAGCATGGTCAATTGGTGGTGGATTGGGAGCAGCTATTTTAGTTATTGCAGCTATTGGAGGAGCGGTAGTTATTGTTGTAACTGGCGGTACAGCAACACCGGCTGTTGTTGGTGGACTCTCGGCTCTTGGTGCAGCTGGTATCGGTCTAGGAACTGCGGCTGGTGTCACAGCATCTAAGCATATGGACTCCTATAATGAAATTTCTAACAAAATCGGAGAATTAAGTATGAAAGCAGATCGTGCTAATCAAGCAGTTCTTTCGCTTACTAACGCGAAAGAAACATTGGCATATCTATATCAGACTGTAGATCAAGCGATATTGTCTCTAACAAATATTCAAAAGCAATGGAATACAATGGGCGCAAATTATACAGATTTACTGGATAATATCGATTCTATGCAAGACCACAAATTCTCTTTAATACCAGATGATTTAAAAGCCGCTAAAGAAAGTTGGAATGATATTCATAAAGATGCAGAATTCATTTCAAAAGATATTGCTTTTAAACAGGAGTAGAACTGAAATTTAAAACCTAAATTGGAGGAAAATGAAATGATAAAAAAAATCCCTTACAAATTACTCGCTGTATCGACGCTATTAACTATTACAACCGCAAATGTAGTTTCACCAGTAACAACTTTTGCAAGTGAAATTGAACAAACGAACAATGGAGATACGGCTCTTTCTGCAAATGAAGCGAGAATGAAAGAGACCTTGCAAAAGGCTGGATTATTTGCAAAATCTATGAATGCCTATTCTTATATGTTAATTAAGAACCCTGATGTGAATTTTGAGGGAATTACCATTAATGGATATGTAGATTTACCTGGTAGAATCGTGCAAGATCAAAAGAATGCAAGGGCACATGCTGTTACTTGGGATACGAAAGTAAAAAAACAGCTTTTAGATACATTGAATGGTATTGTTGAATACGATACAACATTTGACAATTATTATGAAACAATGATTGAGGCGATTAATACAGGGGATGGAGAAACTTTAAAAGAAGGGATTACAGATTTGCGAGGTGAAATTCAACAAAATCAAAAGTATGCACAACAACTAATAGAAGAATTAACTAAATTAAGAGACTCTATTGGACACGATGTTAGAGCATTTGGAAGTAATAAAGAGCTCTTGCAGTCAATTTTAAAAAATCAAGGTGCAGATGTTGATGCCGATCAAAAGCGTCTAGAAGAAGTATTAGGATCAGTAAACTATTATAAACAATTAGAATCTGATGGGTTTAATGTAATGAAGGGTGCTATTTTGGGTCTACCAATAATTGGCGGTATTATAGTGGGAGTAGCAAGGGATAATTTAGGTAAGTTAGAGCCTTTATTAGCAGAATTACGTCAGACCGTGGATTATAAAGTAACCTTAAATCGTGTAGTTGGAGTTGCTTACAGTAATATTAATGAAATGCACAAGGCGCTTGATGATGCTATTAACGCTCTTACTTATATGTCCACGCAGTGGCATGATTTAGATTCTCAATATTCGGGCGTTCTAGGGCATATTGAGAATGCAGCTCAAAAAGCCGATCAAAATAAATTTAAATTCTTAAAACCTAATTTAAATGCAGCGAAAGACAGTTGGAAAACATTACGAACAGATGCAGTTACATTAAAAGAAGGAATAAAGGAATTAAAAGTGGAAACTGTTACTCCACAAAAATAGGGAAATATTAATTCTGTTGTAAAGTGAACTAAAACATAGAAAGTCTATGATTACACTGTTAAACAGAAAAGTAATAATTGATAAATCCTTATATAACAGAAAGGCGGAGTCTCATTAAAGACTTCGCCTTTCAATTATATATAAGTATGATTCTAATAAAAGAATAACCTTGTAGTTTAATTGCTTTTTTTAAATTTGCAACAGAATCGGTTAATTTGAAGCTGATTATATACATTTTCTTTAATACTTAATGATTTGAAGACTGCTAAAGAAAGTTCAAACGATACTGATAAAAGGTGTAGAACTTATTTTGAAAGACATCGCTTTTTAATAAGATTAGAACTTGAAACCATACCCTATAGAGGAGGAATACGAAATGATGAAAAAAATCCCTAATAAACTACTCGCTGTATCAGCGTTTTTAACTATAACAACTACTTATGCAGTCATACCACTAGAAACTTTTGCAATTGAAATTGAACAAACGAACACTGAAAATATGTCTCTTTCAGCAAATGAAGAACAGATGAAAAAAGCTTTGCAAGATGCTGGTTTATTTGCAAAAGCTATGAATGAATATTCTTATTTGCTAATTAATAATCCAGATGTGAGTTTTGAAGGAATAACTATTAATGGAAATGCAGATTTACCTAGTAAAATTGTACAAGATCAAAAGAATGCAAGAGCACATGCTGTGACATGGAATACACAAGTAAAAAAACATCTTTTTGATACATTGACAGGCATTATAGAATACGATACAAAATTTGAAAATCATTATGAAACATTAGTAGAGGCGATCAATACTGGAAATGGAGATACTTTAAAAAAAGGGATTACAGATTTACAAGGAGGAATTCAACAAAATCAAAAGTCTGCAAAAGCATTAATAGAAGAATTAATTCAATTAAAAAATGCTATTGGAGAAGATGTTAGAACATTTGGAAGTCATAAAGAGACATTGCAATCGATTTTAAAAAACCAAGGTGCTGATGTGGAGGCTGACCAAAAGCGTCTAGAGGACCTTTTAGGACAAGTAAAATATCAGAAAGACATAGAATCTAAGGGATTAGACATGGTGAAAATCCCCTTTATTCCAACCTTGATTGCTGGTGGCATAATGATAGGTGATGCAAGAGGTAAGTTAGGTTGGCTAGAACCTGAATTAGCAAAATTGCGTCAGACTGTAGATTATAAAATAACATTGAATCGTGTAGTTGGAGTTGCGTTTCATAATATTAGTGATATGCATAGTATGCTTGATAGTGCTATCACTGCTCTTACTTATATGTCTACGCAATGGGAGGATTTAGATTCTCAATATTCGGGTGTACTGGGACATATTAGTAAAGCTGATCAAAAGGCTGATCAAAATAAATATAAATTCTTAACCCCTAGCTTGAATGCAGCGAAAAACAGTTGGAAAACATTAAAAACAGATGTTGTCACTTTGCAAGAAGGGATAAAAATTGCAGAGAAAAAAGAACAGGATTTTTTGAATCAGCTTCGTCCATCAAACGTTTTCTACTTTTATAAAAAAATTCATAACGCATACACTTTTGAAATAAAGACTGGAACAAATGCGCCAAATGCGTCTTATAAAGTTATGAATTTAACTAAAAACACTGTTCATAATATGTGGAGTGGAGGGGCTAATACTAACATGTGGGCTGATTGGCTTTCATTCAATCCAAATGATGAATTTGCGGTAGTAGCAGTAGTGGATGGTAAGGAATATGTTGTGTATAAAGACAAAGTACAAAATATAATGAACTGAATCTGAAAGTAACGAAGTAATTGGAGCTGGAGAATAAACTAGACACCAAGTTAATTGAAAAATCTCCTTATATCCTAGAATATTTTGCTCAAGAAAAAGAATTTGTTCAGCGAAAAAGTAAATATTGAACCAAGGAGTTAGTTGTATTATGTGTATGGTTTTACCGAAATGTTTCAAGTACATTACTCATACAATTATGTAGTTATCCTGAAGCATCTACAGGTGTTCTTATCGACCTTGAAGAACTACTTAGCTTCCTAAGTGGAGTGACTTTATGCAAAATTAAGTGAACGTTTTTGTACATAGATTAGTTGACATTTATATAGATTTTTTCCATTTTCAAAGATAGTTTTGTTTTTTATGTTATTTTTCAAAAATTACTGTTGAAGTTTCTATATTCATGACTCAGCATATAATCATTGTTTGATGAAATGACATACCACGTCCCTTAGAGTTTCATACGTATTACGATAACTTAAAGAAAAAAGATAATAGTAGTCAACGGTTACTATTATCTTTTTTGAACTATTTTTCATTAAAATATCTCATCTGCTGTGCTCCTTATTTACTTTTCCAGATTTTATCCTAGTTTAAAATTTATGCATTTGAACTGTTTATACAATTTGTAGGATTTTTAGCTTTTTTGTCGAATACACTTAATTCAAGGAGGGACATTACATGATTATTAAAGATTATTTCATCAACCTTTCTATTTTTTCTTTATTAGTTAGCGCAGCAATATTTATTCAAGTGTTTACAATTAATTCTAGTCGATATTTCGAAAAGCTCTATGGAGGGATTATTGCAGTTACGTTAATGTTCTTTTCTTTTCCATACATGGGATTTTCCTACGATCTTCGAGTTGTTCCTCTTATTCTATCTTTTATTTACTTTGGTCGTATTGCTGGTTGGATTACGTTAATTAGCATAATTGTAATGCGTATCTTTTACACTGGAGGGTATTGGGAACCTCCTGTGATTGCTTATTTAGGTATGGGGATTCTATTTTCTACCTTTAAAACTTATTTTAAAAAACTACGTCCTTTTAAAAGTGCATCGTTATATTTTTCTGTTTTTATTGGAATAAAGTGGTTAGTTGGCGTATTATTTAATACTACATTACTTTACACAGGAGGCCTATTATATATAGCGTTAGGACTTTTAATTGGGCTATTCCTTATGGAAGCCTACCAGAGATTGTATTATTTAACACAGGACTTATCTAAAATGAATCGAGAATTAAAAAAATCGAAGCAAGAACTTGCAGATACCGTACATGAGCTTCAAGGAGGAATTTTTAAATTTAAAAAAGTGGATAAGCACTTTATACACACTTTATGTGATGGACAGTTTTATTATCAAAACGGATTTTATTCTGAACAGGTGGTAGGAAAAAGCTTACGTACTATTGATGCTTCTATTGTTCCTCCACATTTAGTTCCACAATTGATGAAGTACTATCTTCAGGCATGGGAAGGAAAAGAAATTATATTTGAATTACCTTGGCCAAATGATAAAACTATTATTCTTATTGCGCTTAGGCCAATTAAACGAAATGGACAAGTTATTGAAGTTGTTGGTTCTACAGTTGATATAACCGAAAGGAAAAAGGTAGAATCAGAATTAAGCGCTACCAAAGAATTATTGGAATCATTTATAAAGCACAATCTAGATGCTATTACCATTTCTGATCGAGAAGGGCATATTTTACAAGCCAATAAAGCTTATGAAAAGATATTTGGGTGGTCATCACAAGAAATCATAGGTAAGAGATTACCTTGTGTACCAGATTTTTTAATGGAAGAATCGCTCAAAAATATTCAGAAAATTCTAACAGGTGAATCTGTGGTTACTAAATTAGAAACTGTTAGACAAAGGAGCGATGGGAGTCTTCTTGATGTTAGTCTGACAGTTTCTCCTATACTAGATGTAAGAGGAAATGTGATAGCTTTATCAGCAATATGTAGAGACATCTCTGAAAGAAAACAAGCAGAAAGAGAACGGCATCGATTACACCGGCAATTAAGAGATAGTGAAATGAAGTACCGTGCACTAATCGAACAAGCAACTGATGCGGTATATGTAGTAGAGCTGAATGAAGATAATGCTCCAAGTCGATTTATTGAGGTGAACCCTGTTGGGTGTAGAAGATTTGGATATAGTAGAGAAGAGTTGCTCTCATTATCATTTTCAAATATAGTACCACAAGATTCTCAAATGATCGTAAGGCTATTAGAAAAAATTAAAAAGGGACAAACTTCCTTCACTTTGCAAGATGAATATGTTTTTCCAACAGGAAAAGTAATAACAACTGAGTTTAGTGTTCGTGTTTTTAACTTAAATGGTAAAAAGGTTTTCCTAAGTATTTCTCGTGATATCACTGAACGGCTAAAAACAGAAGAATTATTACGAAAATCTGAAAAACTTGCTGTTGTAGGACAATTAGCGACTGCAATGGCTCATGAGATTAATAATCCATTAACTGCAATGAAAGGGTTCATGCAATTACTAAAATCAACAGAAAATGAGAATAATCAGGGTTATATTAATATAGTATCATCAGAGATTGAGCGTATAGAGAGCATTACAACTGAATTTATGGCGGTAGCCAAACCACAGGTGGTAAAAATACAACATAATGACATTAGTGTGCTAATGGATCAAGTTTTAATGCTACTACAACCTCAAGCAATGATGCATAATATAAAATTTAGAATCGATCTTAACCCTGGTATTCCATTGATTTCATGTGAAGGAAATCAATTAAAACAAGTATTTGTTAATATATTAAAAAATGCAATTGAATCTATGCCGATGGGAGGAGAAATTCTCATTCAATTAAATATACTTGATAATAATCAAGTAAGCATTCGTTTTATCGACGAAGGGTGTGGGATTCCAAAAGAACGTATACCATACCTCGGAGAACCTTTTTATAGTATTAAAGAAGAGGGGATTGGCTTAGGGTTAATGATCTGTTATAAAATCATTGAAACACATCAGGGAAAGATATTTATTGAGAGTGAAATGAATAAGGGGACTATAGTTGAAGTCACTCTCCCTATTTGTACACTTCAAAATTAAGATATTCTCTTACTGAAATTTTTTAAGAAACCATACAGAATGTAATGCTAATGTTACTTAATGAAATAATAAAGAGAAGAACACTGGTAAATGTACCCTATAGAATAGACACTTGAAAAAGCCTGTTATAAAAACATCCTTTCTTTAGAACCAAAAGAAAGGATGTTTTTAATATTGTAATTTTTCTTGGGGACATTTCAAATTTTTACTCGTAATACATTTTTTAACTAATTTTGGTTAAGTTAGTTAAAAAGGTATTATTTTTAATGAGCATATTGACATATAAATATCCCTCATTTTTAAAATAGAAATTTCTAAAAACTATATATAGGTTCTTTTTGAAAGGAAGGGTATTATCAATTGAAACCACATGAAAAAGTACCTGTTCACTCTATAAAATCTTTGCAGGAATTAATGCAATTACTAAAAAAATCTAAAGATTTTATAACGTTGGAGATCGCTTCAAACAAATCCTCTATAGTCATTTCATATTTTAGAACCTTAATCGATGTAAATATATTTCATGAAGAGGTTTTAACTTATATAAAAGAGAAGAGCTTCGATTCATTACAAGATATTCGGTCTGTCTTACCCTTTGAAAATTCAAAAATAACAAATCAAATGGAAGATATTCAGGATAGTATTTTAAACGGCTATATACTTATTCAGTTCGATACAGATAAATTAAATGGCTTGTTAATTAATGTGGCAAAGAAAGAAAAAAGAGATATTACAAAAGCTGAAATTGAATACAATATTGTGGGTCCACAAATCGCGTTTGTTGAAGATTTAGATGTAAACTTAAATTTAGTACGTAGAAAGCTTCCAACACCTTATTTACAAATGAAGGAATTGAAAGTAGGCGCGCTATCTAACACAACCGTTGCGATTGTATATATTGAGGGAATTGTAAATGATCAAAATCTACAAGAAATTATAAAACGGGTGAGTCTAATAAAAACAGACCACGTTTTGGATAGCACGTATTTGATTCAGTTAATTGCAGACAACCCGAATTCTATATTCCCTCAATTTTTGAATACAGAACGTCCGGACCGTGTGGCAGCTGTATTAGCAGAAGGGAAAATTGCACTTTTTGTAGATGGCTCGCCTTATGCTATCACTCTTCCAACAACATTAATTGACTTTTTTTCTACGACAGAAGATTACACCATGCCTTGGATTATGGCCTCATTTTTTCGACTGTTAAGAATTTTTGCTTTTATCTTTTCTGTTTTAACGACTCCATTATATGTTTCGATCTTAACATATCATTATGAGCTAATTCCAAAAGAACTTCTTGAAACGTTGATTATATCGAGAAGTAAAGTACCTTTTCCTCCAGTCATTGAAGCACTTTTTTTAGAAATAACGATTGAATTACTGAGAGAAGCGGGGACACGTTTACCAACTAAAGTGGGTCTAACTGTCGGTATAGTAGGGGGTATTGTTATTGGACAAGCATCGGTAGAGGCAAGTCTTACAAGTAACGTACTTATTATCATTGTTGCACTTTCAGCTCTTAGTTCATTTACAGCACCAATATATCGAATTGGTAATACAATTCGAGTAATTCGTTTTCCTTTTATAATAGCTGCACACCTGTTGGGCTTATTAGGAATTGTTTTAACAAGTTCTTTACTTTTAGCACGCTTATTACGTACAGAATCATTAAGACGTCCTTATTTGTTTCCTTTTTATCCTACACGCCCTACAGATTGGAAAGACAGCATTATCCGTTTGCCAATCTCAGCGATGTTCCGACGCCCAATTTTTTCAAGATCTAAACAGCGTTTTCGTTTTAATCCAGAAGAGGTAGAGAAAAATAAAATCAAATCACGAAATGATTTTGATGATTGAAATTAACAGGGAGGAGCATTATGAAACAGGTCCCAATTGAGTATCAAGTCTCTCCATATATGGTGTTTTTTTTAATTATTACTATACAGATGGGGGTTGGTATGCTTGGTTTTGAAAGGATTAGTGCAAAATTAGTTGGAAATGATGCGTGGATTAGTACGCTACTTTTTGGAATATCTGTTAATCTTATGATTTGGATCATATATCAGATTTTAAATTAGGGTAATGGAGACATCATTGCAATCAATCAAGACGTACTTGGAAAATGGATTGGTGGATTGTTCAACTTCATTTTTTTATCCTATATTGTATTGTTAGGTGCAACAACACTACATACTTATATCGAAGTAGTACATGTTTGGATGTTTCCTTCCATTTCATCTTGGGTTATAGCTGGGGCTTTTTTAGGCTTATGTTATTACATTGTGACTGGAGGATTTCGTGTAGTTGCCGGAATTGGCTTCTTTGGAATCGTTATCCCAAGCATTCTAATCTTCACATTTTTTTATCCTTTGCAGTATGCAGATTTTCGAAATTTATTTCCAATTGCACAGCATTCATTCCTAGAAATTATGAAAGGAATGAAAGGAAATATGTTTAGTTTTTTTGGATTTGAAATGTTATTGTTGTACTACCCATTTATTAAAAAGGCAAGAAAGTCTCAAAAATATGCGCACTATGCAAATTTAGTAACGACTATTGTCTACACATACCTTATGATTTTAACTCTTGCGTTTTTTAGTGAAAAACAACTCGCGAGCGCGATATGGGCATATTTAAGTATGATTAAAATTATACAATTTCCCTTTATAGAGCGGTTTGAATACATTATTGTTTCTGTTTGGGCTTTTTTTATATTACCTAACGTTTCCTTTACATTGTGGGGAGTAAGTCGTGGTATAAAAGAGGCGCTGGGGATAAAGCAAAAATATGTTTTGCCAGTTATCATCGTATTCATCTTCGTTTTATCATTTTTCTTGAATAACCGTAATAAAATTAACTTATTAAATACTTGGACAGGTCAAATTGGCTTTATATATATATATGTATACTTACCTGTACTATGGCTAATTCAAACCGCCAAAATAAAGTTAAGGAGATAAACATGAAGCGATGGATACTTTTCATTATAGTAAGTGTCTTCTTAATAGGTTGTGCTAAAACGAAAATTGTGGATGACATTGATTTAGTTCAAGTTGCGGCATATGATACTGAAGCAGAAGGTAAGCTAAAAGGAACCTTTGCGATTTCAGCTTATAAAGGAGGGGGGGAAGGTGAAACGAAAATCTATTCAGCATCAGGCCAGACTGGTAGAGAAGTTCTTGCAAGAGCATCCGAAAAATCTTCTGGACCTCTAGAGTTGGGTCAATTGCGTGTGATTATATTTAATGAAAAAATAATTGAAAAGGGAATGCAGGAAATTTTAGAGACTTTGAACCGAAATCCTAGTGTAGGAAATGCAATTTATTTAGCAATTACAAATGTAAAAGGGGAATCACTATTAAAGGGGAACTATTCTAAAGAAAAAGAAATTTCTTCCTATCTATCCTCTTTACTGGAGCAAAATATGGACAACGGAACGCAGCCAAAAACAAATTTTTTTATGTTTTTAAACCAACTTAATGATGATGCGAGAGATTCATATTTACCGATGATATCTAAAAAAGGTAACGTGTTGGAGTTAAATGGAATAGCACTTTTTAAAAGATGTAAAATGGTTGATAAAGTGAACCCTAAAGATTTATTTGTATTTAAATTGTTGACAGATAATTTTAAACAAGGTACATACCAATTCAAATTACCTGGTTCTTCAAATACTTACGCCACGATAGAGAATATAAAAGCTAGAACAAAATATAAGATGGAGGGGAATAGTAAGCATCCATTCGTAAATGCTCATATTCAAGTTAAAGCTGAAATTCAAGAATTTACAAAAACAAAAAATCTAGATAATCCTAAAGAAATAAAAAAATTAGAAAAAATTATGGAAACAGAAATAGAAAAAAAGGCAACTACATTGATAAAGAGATTTATTAAAAAAGACACAGATCCTATAGGACTTAGAAAGCTTGGTAGAACTCACGTAAGAAAATGGAACAGTCAAGAATGGGAAGAATCCTATAAACATTTACGTTTTCGTGTAACAGCTGATGTAACAGTAACCCAATCTGGTGTTACAGAATAAATAAATCAAATAAGATATGGAAAATTTCAATAAAAAATATAGTCTCGCAGGAGATTAGGGAGAAGAGAAACTATTAACAAAGTATTTCATAAACATTAAGATGCTTTGTTAATAGTTTTTATACTTTTATAGCCAATATCACCTATGGTAAACATTAGCATTCCATCACGTATAACTTCATAAGCTTTAGATTGATGACAATGTATGACGTCCCCAGGAAGCTATCTTATTTGTTGCACATACATAAAATGTTACTCCACTGTCTTTCAAATATATGTTTATTGTATAAAAGACACATGCCGAAATGGAACTGAAATGAATGATAATTAATAAAGCATATAACTCTCGTATCTATCCAAATAAAACACAAGCAACTGTAATTGTAATACTATATGGGAACATTATTAAATTTGAACGATATTAACAGAAATTTGTTGATAATTAGTTAAAAAAGTATTGTACGATTAAATGTAGTATGTTACAGTTTTGTTACAAATTCATTACTCAGTGTTAAAAATATTTCTGTTTTGTTTCTTGTAATTTCT
This sequence comes from Bacillus cereus group sp. BfR-BA-01347, assembly GCF_022663835.1. NCBI lineage: Bacteria > Bacillati > Bacillota > Bacilli > Caryophanales > Bacillaceae > Bacillus > Bacillus cereus group sp. BfR-BA-01347. The sequence continues at coordinate 113,973 of NZ_JAKUGG010000007.1, forward strand.
GTATTGTTACAAAAAACTATAGATGTTTTTATGTGTATAGGAGTGTGTGTAGTAAAGAGTCTGAGTAAAAATACGTGCACACTTTAAATTTCCTTTCTGTCTGAATGAAGAAGACTACCAACTAATTAAGGGGGTTAAAGTAACAACTTTAAATACAATGTGCTTCCTTTCCCACACACAATTTAGTACATATTTAAAGTACAGCCTAGTTGCTACACAGACTCTTGTACATATAAACATTAAGGTGAAATAGAGATAAGGATTTATTACATAATAAGCATTACTTAGCTAAACGTAAAAATATTATCTGTGCATTTTTATGAAATGTTAAAATGCCTAGATGATATTTTTTGAAGATTTCTTGGATATGTTTATGAATAACAATTTCTAATACTTAATGATTCTCTACAACTAAAATATCCGATAATTTATGTAATTGGATTTACAAGGTGTATGTACATTCACTTATATAGGGAAAATGAGGTTTTTCATATGAAGTATAGTTATAAAGTGTTTATATTTATTTGGACAATTATTTTATTGTTTTTTCTACTTTATTATGGTTACAGTGAAATTTCCGAAACTGAGCAAGTGCCAGTCATAACAATCAAAAAATAGAAGTAAAAAATATTGAGAAAACCAAATGAGATAAAAGCAGATACAGTAGAAAGACTACTACAGGAAGTAATTAATCGTACGAAGTTAGATGAAATATTGGAAAGAAAAACTTTAATGGAAAATAGGTTGATTGCTGCTTGGGGAGAAAATTATAAATTTCATAATCGGTATAAAGATATTCATGAATTATTCAGAGGTTACCATTTACACTACCTTAGGAAAAAAAGGATGTGTTAACGAGACACCCTTTATATTTAAGTAACGATTCAAGCCAATAGATTACATAAAACCAGAGCGGATTATGTATCGTCTTATTCGAACTACAAGAAACCATGAACGAACAAGTAAAGCGGGACTTACAGCAAACTGTAATGGTGAACCAGGAGGGGACGCATGGGTGTGGTGTTCAATTTGTCATGAAGAACATCCCGTTCTTTTCTGATATGTTTCAATATGATCAAGGAAACCCCTATCATTCCTTACCATTATGTCAGCACACATATATGGTATACGCTCATTTAACAGAGAATTATGTAGGGGAAGATTTATTTCTTCTGCAAAGTGCTGCAGCACTCCATGATACAGGTAAACCGTTTGCTGTGTATTTAAAAAGCTCAAAGGGTACTATTCGTATTACGGTCATGAATAGTACCCTTTGAGCTTGCCACTTTTTAATGGAACTTGGTTTCGAGTGGGAGTTTATTGAGAAAGTATTAATGATTACAGAGTTTCATATGAAGGTGTTACATGGGGGAAAGAGGCAGCACGTGAAATCTATCATTACTGCGGTGATGAGATGATTACGAAATTATATTTTTTCCGAGATGCAGATGCATTTGCAAAGTAGAGAGGTGAAAAAAAGCTTGTAAAATATCCACGAATATTGCACGTTCCTTGGTCGATAGGGGTACGATAAGGGTAACAAGTGATGACCGTGTTCTACAAAATATGGACGTATTTGAAACTCAAGATGTGGTCGCACTAGAAAAGTTAGATGGTGAAAATACATTCCTTTATAAAGATGCTATTCATGCAAGGTCGTTATCAAGTGATCATCACCCATCGAGAACATGGGTAAAAACGTTACAAGGAAGTCTGGGATATAGAATTCCAGAAAGACGAGCTCTCTAAGAAAGCAAAAGAAAAACTAGGTGTAAAATAATCAGTTATTTGTGATGGTGGATTCTCCTAGGTGGAGGGTTTACCGTTTTTTATTATATGTTACGTTGTAGTTTTTATATAAAGCATATTGAAAAGATAGGTTAATTCTTCTGGAATGATATCTCCATAATTAATAACTTGTACAATAACTTTTCAATTATCACTAAATCCATTCATATCAACAAATTGTCCCACATATCCCTTTGTAGCAATATCTTTTAAAGTAGGCTAAAAAATACCCTTTATTTTATCTTTATCTTATCTTTACCTTATCTTTAAATTTTTATATTAAACTTGAAACCTTAAAGTATTGATGTATAAGTCTAAAAGGGCGGGAGATAGATGTTCATTACATAGTTTATGATAACCAATTACCTTTGAAAAAATTGAATTTCTTATACGAGGAGGAATATATGAAGGATACAAGTAAAAAACAAATTATAAAAGTGTTCCTTATTAGTATTTTAGGTTTAGGAACAATACTTGGAATGCTATATTTTAATCATAAAACCAATATTCAACAAAATAAAGCGCTAGCCACCGAAAAACGTGTATTGCAATATGAGTCTACCTTAAAAAAAGAATTAGAAAAATATAATTTAGGAGAGAAAACACCAATTTTATTAGGAATTATGTATCAAGAGAGTAGAGGTGAGGGAAACGACCCTATGCAGTCATCCGAATCACTTGGATTAAAGCCAAATGAAATTCAAGAGACAAGCTTGAGCATTAAACAAGGGGTAAAGCACTTTGCTAAAATGTACAAGTATGGAACGGAAAAAGATGTTAGCATGGATACAATTATTCAAAGCTATAATATGGGGCCAGGGTATATTGATTTTATTGCTAGTCAAGAAGTTAAACAACACTCGGAGGATTCGGCCAAAAAATTTTCTAAGATGAAAGTTGATCAAAATCCAGCAATGTACACTTGTGGTGGAAATAAAAATAATTTTAGGTATCCATATTGTTATGGTGATTTCAAATATGCCACAAAGGTAAATGAAAAAACAAAACTTATTGAAGAACTTCTTCAAAATGTACATAGCTCTTCTAAATAAGTTGCAGAATGAAATATAATGATACCGTCAGTTATTAACAATAATAGCTAAGAAAAAACTATTTTATTTATTAATTCACATAATTTTCAAAAATAAATTCTGTAGATGTTAATATTTGTTATATAATATATTTGTCAAAGCATTACCCCTGAAGTTTCTACGGTCAATCTGTAAGATAGTTTGTTTGTCCCTTATATTCACCTTAAACTAAAAAGAACTTGTAGAGATTCCTACAAGTTCTTTTTGTTTTAAGGGTTAAATGTGGGTTTCAAATATAATTGTAATTTTTTGAGGGGGGAAAGTAAATGTTTATAAAAACAGAAAGGTTATTGATACGAAAATTTGAGTTCAAAGATTGGCAAGCTGTTCATGAGTATACATCAGATATCAATGTTATGAAGTACATACCTGAAGGGGTTTTTACTGAAGAAAATACAAGAAACTTTGTGAATGAAAACATTGGTGAAAACGCTAAGAACTTTCCTGTAGTATTAATAGATAGGGATATTCTGATTGATCATATAGTTTTTCATAAATATTTTGGTGAGCATACTTATGAGATTGGTTGGGTGTTCAATTCAAAATACTTCAATAAAGGATATGCTTCTGAAGCAGCACAAGCTACACTGAAATATGGCTTTAAGGAAATGAAATTACATAGGATTATAGCTACATGTCAGCCACAAAATATTCCATCATATCGAGTGATGGAGAAGATTGGAATGAGAAGGGAAGGTTATTTTAGGAAGTGTATACCACATGGGAATGAATGGTGGGATGAATATTATTACGCTATTTTAGAAGAAGAGTAGTGTTTCAGAATGCATTATTTAAATTGACACTCTTATTCCTAAAGAGGCAAGTTTGACTATCTTTCGTGGGGATTCTTGCTACTAAAGGCGAAGTCTATTTCCGGTATCGCTGACGTGCAAAACTTTGTATAATCTGATCTTATCTCTAAATCACAACTGTTACCCCATCATCATCAAGTTAAAGTTTCATTTTATTTTGCTAACTTGATGGTGATGTGACGTAACCTTAATTATTTAAAAATTTTAAAAAATCCCCTTAATCATGTTAAAGGGACCTTGATCACGCAAATGATCTGTAAATCAATTTATTTTTGATAGACAGATCATTTGTATGATAATTTTTATAAATAATTGCTAAATAGTGAATTTACATAAATGCTTTTAGAAGTTCTTGAATTAATGGGATAGCTCCACCTATAAATTTTAAAACTGCCATTGCGATTTCCATATTATTCTCTCCTCTTTTTTCGTATTAAGATGTGATAAATCTTTATAACATTATTATAGTAAGCGCTTACAATTAAAACAATACATTTTCGTATGCAATATTGCATATTTATACATTAGATCTCTATTATTCATTTTTTAATGGTACTATAGCGAGGTGAGAGTCTTTAAAGGTTCTCCTTAATAGGAGGAAATATGGAAAGAGTGCAAGCGATTTACAGTAATCAAAAATTTAAGAGTTGGGTTAAACAGGTATTAGCTGTAGGAGGAATAATAGGGTGCTGCTATTTGGTGTTATATGTTTTCTGTTTCTTAGTTATCATGTAAATGTCATACAATTAAACTAGTAGAGTCTTGCCTAGAGAGGTAAGGCTCTTTTATTGTAGTATCTGGAGATGAGCAAACTAGATACAATACCTCTCAGGTTTTTCAGATCACTTTGCATGGTTCCTTGTTTAGAACACTAATCACTATCATTGAAACTAAATAAACGTCTTTTAAAAGTTTCAATTTATATTGAAAACAGAATTCTATTGATAAAAAATATGTTTTTACTAGATACATATTAAAAAGACAAGCATAAATTATATTAGACTTTGGTAAAGTCTTTTTGATTTTGAAAAGGATTTAATTCTTACTTATAGATTTGATTCCTTTTTATATACCATAATCCTTATATTGATACGTAAATATAATATAGTAATAATCATTTAAAAGCAAGAATTTTAGTAGCGGTACGTTCACACATCCATCAACTTAAGATTTTAAAGTAGCTCTTAAACAAAAAATTCTTTTTTTAATTGATTAATAGTAAACAAGAAAGGTTGGCAAATTAACAACTAAGAGATTTCTTCAGGTAAGCTAATAAGGAGTTATTACAGAACAGTGCAGTAGATTTTGCATTAACGGCTGAGGATGCAAAAAAGGCCCTTGAAAGAAAAGGGGAATATATGAAAGCTCTACAGCTTACAAGGTGAAAAAGAAACTCATTTTAAAACTGTTTTTAACATTTTATTCTTGTACCGGAAAAACATGGGAGGTTAAGGGTGGTAGTTTACATTTAATGAGGGATAAGCAAAAATAATTGTTAACAATATTAAGTGCAGCATCTTAATTGTAAAATCTTTTATATCCCTACCTTTGATTTTATTGAGTTTAGCATCTATGATCTAAATATCACAGAAGGTAGTTTTCTTTTATACTTCTATATCTTTCCCTTCTGCTACTACTGTATCTCGCCACAACACAAGTAGTTTTCTAAATTCAGAGGTCTCAATTTTACATTGGTTATTTGGAGCACTCATAAATAAGTTAATAGCACTGGTGTAATTAGGTTCAATGTAGACTGCTGCTACGTTCCCTTCTATTTCATATTGCGGAACTTTTTTGTCTACTACATTATCTAAAATTTGTATATACTCATCTGCTTCATCATCTAAAATATCTTCCAAGAAATGAGAAATTATAGAAATTTCTTTTGGCAAACGTATTCTTAATCCGCCAAGCCCATCACGATAAAATTCGTATGTATATTTCATTTTTTACCTCCTAGTATAAACAGGATATGCTGTTATTATCTCATTATTTTGTATAATCATTTCTACTTTAAATCAGTGGGATGTTTGTCCTACATATCTAACTGTATCGACTTGAATCTTATTATCGTATGCTTCTTTGATAGAATCAAGTATCTGTACTCTATCCCAATCCTTAGGGAAAAATGAAGAAAGCGCATTTTTTGTTTCTCTTGAATTAATGTTTCCTTTTGTTCTTCTAATTTATAAGAAAGGCTTCTTTCAATTTGTTGAGTTTCTAATTGTATATTGGTAAAAAAGCGAAAGAGTTCTTTATCACCATGCCATGTTTCTAAAATACGATGAAAAAAGCGATGGCTGCGTATTTTTAATTCTTGAAAGTCTGCTTCTGCTTGTTCTTGTATTTGTATTGCGTGTTGATTTTGGTATTGTTCCTCGGATAGATTCATTAGATTTCGACTCAAGACCTTCATTTTTTGTTCTATTTCTTGATTCATTTTTTCCGCCTACCTTTTTGCTTATATATAAGTTAATAGAAGGGGTAAAGGAAAAATTCTTAAAAAAGCTAAAAATTCTTCTGTAATTCGTTGTCCATTCGTTCAAACTCTGTTGCTACAGACTGTATATTGTCAATGGATTGCTGAAAGGCAGCAAGAAATTGTCTAGTTAATTCTAAGGCTTGTTGGTTTGCTTCCTGTGCTTTGGAATTAACGGTTAAAGTTGTACGTGTTGCGTGCGTTATTGATTTACCTGTTGCATTTTGAATTGCGTCAGAAGCTGATCTCATTTGAGTAGCAATTTGTTCAGCTTTTAGAACATTACTTTGAAAGATTGCTATTATAATATAACTCCTTACTTCAATATGTTTTTTAATAGTAAAAAGAAAGGGCTATGTATTTTATTATGTTTAATATTAAATTAGCAGTATTTTTATATGTTTTAAAACATAGCCTTATATTAATTTGTTTATCCATAAAATGGAATACGATATTGATTATACCAATAAATCACTAGATTTATTTAGGCTAATTTTAGCTTTCATACAAAATAATTCATTTTATAATGAATTATTTTGTAGCCTAGAAGGATAGTAGAGCTGTGGAAATACAAAAATTAATGAAAGAGTTTGAAATAGCCCCTAACTCTGCTGTTGCAGCAATTCAGAAAATCAGAATAGGGTTATTGGAGAGCAGTATAAAAATAAATCAACCAAGGAATGGAACTTGAGTAAATAACAGAGCATATAAGAGGGAAAGTATGAAGATTTGGCAATAAAACTTTCTGATTTATACATAAGTCAATTATAAAACGATGTAAATATTATGCATTTTTGCAAAATAAATTCATTGACACTTGTGTATATAAGTAACTATACTCGTTACATCAAATTGAATGCGTGATAATACGATTTTATTCTTATTACAAACATGTAAATATAAAAATAGAAAATCTCAATTTGATAAATACAATGGTAGAGGTGTTTATTTTAATGAAGCACAAATTAATTGCAACAGGTATCCTTGCAGGAGCTATATTATCCTATTCTTCTAATATTTTAGCAGATACTCATAAATTCCCTGATGTTCCTGCCTGGGCTGATAAATCTGTTAATTATTTAGTTAATAAACAGGTATTGAATGGTTATCCAGATGGAACTTTTGGTTCAAATGACTCATTAGACAGAGCTTCGGCTACAAAAATTATGACAAAAGTTTTAGGGATACAAATTGATCCTAATGCAAAACCATCTTTTACAGATTCACAAAACCACTGGGCTACTCCTTATATTGCTGCTGCTGAAAAAGCCGGTATTGTTAAAGGGGAAGGTAATGGAATCTTCAATCCATCCGGAAAAGTAACTCGCGCTGCTATGGCTACGATGCTAGTAAATGCATATAAACTACAAAGCACACCAAATCATAACGAGCAGGTTAAATTTGAAGATTTAAAAGGGCATTGGGGAGAAAAATATGCTAATATTTTAATCGGTTTGAAAATTTCTAATGGTACTGAGAACGGTTGGCAACCAAATAGATTTATAACACGTGCGGAAGCTGCTCAACTTACTGCAAAAACAGATATGTTACAACAAAATTTAAACGATGAAAAAGAGGTTATTACTGCTACGTCATATAAAGATCTAAATTTAACAGTAGCTTCGAAAATTACAGCTCAAGAGATTGATAGTTTTATTGCAAAATATCATTCAGATAGTCCCTTAGTTGGACATGGGCAAGATTTTATCAATGCGCAAAATCAATATGGCGTGAGTGCTCATTATTTAGCGGCGCATGCGATTTTAGAATCTGGATACGGAAAATCAGAAATCGCATATCAAAAACATAATTTATTCGGTCTACGTGCATATGATGGAGATCCGTTTAAATATGCGAAATATTTACCAAGCTACGGCGATAGTATTGCTTATAACGCTAATTATGTACGAGAAAGATATTTAGAAGAAAGTGGTATGTATTATAACGGGCCAACATTAACTGGCATGAACGTGAAATATGCATCAGATAAAGGCTGGGCTAAAAAAATTGCGGGTATTATGGAACGTATTAAACCGTTTCGTGCAGAAGACTATACATATGCAAAAAAATTACCAAAGAATGCTGAAACATTAGATGTCGACGCGTTATCTAATGAAATTCCGTATAAAATGTATGCAAACGGTTCAAGCTCAAATGTTGTATCATCAGCTACTTACTATCAGGTACCTTATCCATTTAATTTAAAAATTAAAAGTAGACCAGATGTAGCTGTCGAGGAGAATAAAGTTGGTACAGTAACTCCTGGAACAACCATCTTTATTTATCGTGAAGATCCAAATGGATGGGTAGAATTCTCTTTTGAAGCGAATGGAGAAAAATACTGGACATTAAAAAATAAATTAAGTATGTAATTAAAAAGATATATTTCACTACTTTTAATCTCATATAATTATGAGACAAGTTTTTTACTTTCTTACAATAAAGTTATGTATACAAGAAAAGTTAGAGAATTATTTTCTCTAACTTTTCTTTGCTAGTATTTGAAATTAAAAAGATGGTGGGGTTACTCCAAATATAACAGTGACTTTGTTTAAAGAAGTGTTTTCCCATTTATGTTTTGCATAAGGTGGGATTTTAACGCTATCACCTGTATTGAGAAGTAAAACCTCATCATTTAGATGTAGTTTTACTTGTCCTTCCATAATAAATGCTATTTCTTCCCCTTTATGCGCCACAGGCTGCATAGATGAAGCAGTTTGAGGTAACAGATTCATTAGAGCCAATTCTAGTGATCCATCTAGATTAGGAGATAATAGCTCATACGAAACATTGCCGCTTTCAGGAAAAGTTATTTTTTTTCTTTGGTTAGCTCTTACAACTAATTCTTCTGTATTGGTATCCTCTAAGAAAAAATTAAACAATGGAATATTTAATGCTACAGAAATTAATTTTAGTGTTTGTAATGATGGATTTGTGATTCCTTTCTCAATCTGACTTAACATGGAAGGTGTTATATCAGCTAACTCTGCTAAACGTTTACTGGTTAATCCGGCACCTTTTCTAAATGCCATAATTTTTTGACCAACATTAATATTGTTCATATATGTAACCCCCTTTAAATAAGTAATAAAATTAAATTTTAATTAATTTTATTTACTTATACTTAATATATTGTTAATATATACTTAATTATAATAAAGTATGATTAATTTTAAAACATCATATGTACATATGTCAGCAGCTGCTTCTCGTTTGAATAATACATATGCAAATAAAAGTTGCTGAATCTCATCCTCTATTTGTATATCTACTATGTGGAGTAGGATATGGTGATGTTTATTGTATGAAGATCATGTACATGTATTTTTTGCTGTAATTCCCCATTCTTCGTATATGCTATTAGGTATGATGACCGGATTATTTGATGGTATTTCCATACAAGATTCTGAATGAAAAGAATTCTAATAAGTAAAGAACAACTTAAGAGTAAACATCAATGCTGTATTATAAAATTTTTAAGGAAGTGAAAATATTATGAAATCAGCTTTAAATAGTATTATGATCTCCTTGATTCTTGCAGTAGGAGGGATCATTGCGTTTTTGTTTAATTTAATGGGAAATCAAGATTGGGTCTTGAATTGGGTAGGGGTATTGCTGGCATATCTATCTTTAAGTATTTTAATAGATTTATATAATGAAACTGTGAATTATAAAACATTTTCTAAAATACTAAAAAGAACTTTGTTTATTTCCTTTAATGTTACAGTATTAGGAATAATAATAGGGATAACATACCAACTATTAGGAAAGTGGAATCTTACTATAATGATGTATTATTGGTTGATAATATTATTACTACATTTAATTACTGTAATAACATTGGTCGTCCTGGTATTTGTAAATCGAAATGATAAAAATTATAGCTTACTATATAAATTTATTATACTTTTAAACATTTTCCTTACCTTAGGACCAGTATTATATCCTGTGGTTCTAACTATTATAGGAAATGGCATGAACGCTAGTGCAGGCCACTAACTTTCACCTAAATAGATTATTAAAACGATTAGTCCAAAAGTGAGTTTGGTTAAGCTAATGAATCTATAAGCAAATAGAATAATAAAAATAACAACATAAAGTGGGATAATAAGATAGGAAGAGAATTATAATATGAAAATTAAGCTTAAGAAAAAGAGAATTATAAGTGTATTGTTGTCTATTACATTAGTAGCAATAGGATATTACATGTTTCAATCTATTACGAATCCTAAGCTGGTAAACGCGGAAGAGGCAAGTAGTGTTCAACAAGTGAGCAGTCTACCTAAAAATGAATTGAAAAAATCCATACCTAATCGTTTTGATGGTAAAGAAAGAAAAGTTGCATATTTAACTTTTGATGATGGACCAGGAAAATATACAGCTAATCTATTAGATGTATTAAAGAAAAATGATGTGAAAGCAACATTCTTTTTAATTGGCGATAATGTGAAAAGGTTCTCAGATTTAGTGAAACGAGAGCATGTAGAGAACCATTATGTGGGCATGCATAGTATGACACATAATTTTAAAAAGCTATATACCAATCAGGAATATGTGAAGGAAATGAAAGAGGATCAATCTTTAATTAGAAATGTTATTGGAAACTCCCCGAAATTAACACGCCCACCATATGGATCAATGCCTGGATTAAATGAATCACTTCGAAATGAGGTGGTCGGAAATAATTTAAAAGTATGGGATTGGACAATTGATTCTCTAGATTGGAAATACAATAAATTACCTGTGGATGTAGCAGCCGCAAAAATTGTTCAAAATGTCTTAGCAGGTGCGACGTCTTCAAAGGAAATTGTTTTAATGCACGATATTCATCCACAATCTGTTGCGGCTGTTCCAGCAATTATAAAAGGATTAAAAGAAAAAGGGTATGAATTTGAAGCTTATGATGAGAACAATCATCTTCCAATAAACTTCTGGCATGATAGCCGGATATAAAAGTATTATCTGGTATCATTAAACAGAAATTGCAGATCTAGTCTGGAAAGATATGTTTGTTCGTCTGGAAAAATATTAGTTTGAAGTGAAGAAGTCCTACGAAGAAATAGTAACAGAAGCGGTATTAAATCATAATTGGTTCCATTTCAACAGGCTCCAAATCCGACAGTAATTTTGTTCTGTTTATTTATGAGGTAACGGAAGGGAATTTAGAAGAACTTGCTACAATTGCTCATTAGTATACATACAATCACGGCATTGTAGAAGAAATAGGATAACAGAAGAACACATACGGTTCTAAATTAATATTACGTGTGTTTTTATACATACATTTCTCATTTAAATGTATATGTTGAATATATAGATATATAGTGATATAATGTGAATTAGAAACTCGCGTGTTTCAAATACAACATTTTTATCTTCTTGATGACCTCTTATCTTTCCGTAAGAGGTCTTTTTTTATGCCTCCTTATTGCATAGCCGTTAAAATACTATGAAAAGATACTAGAGACTACTACACTATGACATTCATGTTGAAATCTTATCAAACGTTATCTCACTTGTATGCATTAGGACTAGGCTGGAGACTTTGGAATAGAGAGGATGTAATTTCATGGTGTGATAGGTTGATCGAAGCAACTGATTACCCACCATATGAAATTATAGAGATATCCTTAATGTCTAAAGAAAAACGGATATATATAGAATCGGCTTTACTATCATATAGCCGCATAGTTGATGAAAAACACTCGGTAAACATCCTTCTTTCAGTCTTAAATGAAAAGTTAGTAGCTCAGAAATGGAATGTAAAACAAGCTCTTACCTGCTCCACTCGTTTACTAGTAAACAGTGGCCTGTATTGGGATGAGGAATATTTTAATTTATACAGTCTGGATGATAGCTATGATATAGTACAGAAAGGGCTCCATTTTAATAAAGAAGATGTGATTTCTGCTTATATCGATACATTAGGTGCTTTTCGCGTCCATTTTAACGAGTTTGAAGATCTCTATTTACAAGTCATGAAACAGAAGTGGCAAGTGTAGAAGGCAGGAAAAGGAATCATTGAATCGTAAGAGTTACTTCCTGTATTTATCACCAAATTTATCTAGCTAAGACAAATCTGTCTTGGCTAGATAAATTTTTGTCTCTTAATAACTTAATTCTATCATCTTTAATTTTTCCGACAGCAAGCAAAGCTAGCGGTTTTTATGCATAATCAGACGCTTGTAAAGGAGAATCACTATATAAATTTTTACCAGAGAGTAATTTATTTAACTAGTAGAAAAAGGAAGGGGCCTATTTGGCTCTTTCCTTTTTCTCATACATAAAGCTTGTTGACAACTTATGAAATAATAGCATTCATCGCTATTAAAATATAGCACTAAAAGCAATTAAGCGGATATGTAATTATACATATCCGCTTAATTACATGGATGGGAACAAAACTATTTATCTCTTCCGGTATGGAAACAAATAGATTTAGGTTTACTTAGGGTAAGAGGACCTGATCACTGATTGATGGTTAAACCATATTTCTACATATCTGAAACAAATTATTTTATTGGATTGTATGTTAATAGGGTGAGGGCTTTATAAAAGTTAGATTGTTCCTTGGTTTCATGCTCTTGATTTTACTTGAAGTACGCATTGGAAAACTACACTTAGCATCATTAATACAGAAACCGATAAGATTATAAAGACAAAATTATTTTCAGATTTAATTACCCCGGTTCATGTAACGAATGATGGGAAAGTATTGGTAGGGCATACATGTTTCCAGAATAAGAATGGAGAGAGAACAAGAAATATGTTTTCTCCATCACCAGGGTATGTTTCTGTTCTTGATGGAGAATCGTTAAATGTGTTAGGTACAATAGAAGGAGATTTACTCCCAATTATAATGCGTTCTTTTACGGACGTAACGGTTAGATACGTTTCTAACCTTAGATCAAGGACAATAAGTATATTAGATTTAGTTAATTATAAGAATGTTCATACCATTAAAGTTAATCCAGGAGATCGAAATGCAGATCCTTCTGTAAATCAAGGAGCTCACGGTATAGCATATATAGAAAGATAAAATAAGAAAACACTATACTTTCTGTAGAAACTGACAGAAAGTATAGTGTTTTTTTGTATCTATTGATTACTGATGAATTCCAATTAGGTCTATTTTTTGTAAATATGGAACAATGTCATTACTTACACTGTCTATTAAGCGTTAAAACATTTTTTATTAAATAAATTAAGAAAGGAATCATCATTTTTAACTAAGGGAGAGATTGAATTGAAAAAATTATGGATGCTGCTTTTCGTTTGTTTCGCGGTTATGTTGGTAGGATGTAATAAAAACGAACCGTCAAAACAAGCATTTGAAGAATATATTAATTTATGGAATGATAGAAAATTTGCAAATATGTATGATCAATTATCAGATCATGCTCAAAAATCGATTTCTAAAAAAGAATTCACAGAAAAATATCAAAAAATCTATGAGGGGATTGGAGCTAAGAATTTAAAAGTTAAAATGAAAGGAGAGAATACAAAAGATAAAGAGCTTTTTCTTTTTGAAGTTAAGATGGATACGGATGTAGGACCAGTTTCATTCATCCATGAAGCAAAACTTGTGAAAGATAAAGAATCTTGGAAAATAGATTGGACACCGGACTTCATTTTTCCAGGAATGAAAAAAGATTACAAAGTACGTATGCAAGTAGAGCAAGGAAAACGCGGAGAAATATATGATCGAAATGGAAAAGGGCTTGCAACGAATGGTAAAGCGACTGAGGTTGGAATTATTCCAGAGAAACTAGGCGAAACAGCAGCGCAAACGAAAGAAATAGTAGCACAATTACTTGATATGTCTATAGAAGAGGTCGAACAAAAGCTCACAGCGAAATGGATAAAACCAGACTCCTTTGTACCAATTGGAATTTTAAAAGAGGGAACCAGACAGAATGATTATATTGAATTAGAAGGAGTTTCATCTCGCCCAGTAAATATTCGTACGTATCCATTAGGTGAAGCAGCGGCACACTTAACTGGATATATAGGAAAGGTGAATGCGGAGGAGTTAAAATCACTTCAAAAACAAGGTTATCAAGCAGATGATTTAGTAGGTAAGACCGGTTTAGAGAAAGTGTTAGAAAATAAATTGCGTGGTGAAAAGGGTGGACGCGTATTTATAGAAGATGAGAAGGGGAAAGAGATTAAAAACGTAGCAAAAAAAGAAGCAAAAGAAGGAGAAACTGTTACGTTAACAATTGATGCTGCAATTCAAGAAAAAATCTTTAATGAGATGAAAACTGAAGCAGGATCTAGTGCAGCGGTCAACCCTAAAACGGGTGAAACAATCGCACTTGTAAGTAGCCCTGCTTATAATCCAAATATAATAGTTAGAGGAGCATCGAAAGCCCAACGAGAAGCATGGAGTAACGATTTGAAACTACCAATGATGAATCGCTTCACGCAAGCATTTGTACCAGGTTCCGTATTTAAAACGATTACAGGTGCAATTGGTTTGGAAACAAAAACAATAAATCCAAAGGAAGAATTTAAAATTCAAGGATTGAAGTGGACAAAAGATTCATCTTGGGGAAATTACTATGTCACGCGTGTAAAGGATGCAAGTCCAATTAATTTTGAGAAGGCAATGAAGTACTCTGATAATATTTATTTTGCTCAACAAGCTTTGAAAATGGGAAAAGATCAGTATGTAAATGAATTTAAAAAGTACGGATTTCATGAAAAATTACCAATCGAATACGAATTTCCTATTTCAATCATTGCAAAAGATGGGATAAAAAACGATATTCAACTAGCAGACACGGGCTATGGACAAGGACAAGTATTAATGACGCCACTTCATTTAGCATTAACATATGCACCGATTGTGAATGAAGGGAATATTCCGTGGCCACACCTTTTAAAAGAAGTAAAAGTAGCGGGGAATTGGAAAGAAAATGTGATTTCTAAAAAGAATCAAGAGATATTAAAGAGTGCATTAATCAAAGTCATTAATGACCCTGATGGCGCGGGGAGAATTGCAAAGGTTGATGGTGTTACGCTTGCTGGTAAAACCGGTACGGCAGAACTGAAAGAGTCTAAAGAAGCAGACGGAAAAGAACTGGGATGGTTCGCAGCTTTCGATGCAAATGCGCCAGACATGATTGTTACCATGATGATTGAAGGTGTAAAAGGAAGAGGAGGAAGTAACGTTCCAGGTGAAAAAGTAAAACATGTATTTCAGAAATAAAACTTAATTATAAGGTGAATTTTTTTCACTACATTTATCCCGCTATTTGCCCGTAAAAGCCCGATTGTTGAGGGCGGATTAAAGTTTCACTTTATTATATGTTTGCTTAACTCAAAGATATAAGTTGGGGAAAATATAGAACAATTAAATTTCAAAAAAGCATTCTTTCTAATCGAGAATGCTTTTTTGCTGCGACTATAGAAAATTGATACCTTATCTTTATTTTCATTTCTGAAAAGTTGGCATTGCTAATGGTAAATAGAAGAGTATAGTAAATTGAAATGGACAAGTAGATTGTTACGTTAAATTCAAAAAAATAGATTTTCATGAGTGGATTTTTATCATTGTATGCTTTACTTGTTTTTTAGTAGTATTATTCTACCTGAAAAAAGATAAACAATGGAACAAATGAAACTTGTATCTTGTCTATATATTGAAACCATAATAAAAGTGAGGGCAGTTTTATGTTTATTCAAATAAGTTTGAGGTGTGGAAATGGAACAGACGTTTATTGAAAAGTGTAATCATGATGAGCTGGACTATGTTATAAAAGACTATTGGCAAGATGTATGGAATTATTCATTTATTATTACGAAAGATCCACACTTATCAGATGATATCACGCAAGATGTATTTATAAAGGTGTTTAAAAATTGGAATTCATTTCGAAAGGAGTCATCTATTAAAACGTGGATATTAAAAATCACAAGAAATACGGCAATAAACTATTTGAAATCCTCCTATTTTAAAAGGATATCTTTAATAGGATTTTTTAGTGACGATAAGCAATCCCTGTCAGCAGAACAAGAATTTTTTAAGCAAGAAGAAATGAATGATGTGTGGAAGGTTGTATTAGAACTACCTAAAAAGCACCGTGAAATAATTATATTGGACGCAAAATATGAATTATCTTATGAAGAAATGGCTGAAACATTAGGAGTATCCATTGGAACTGTAAAATCGAGATTAAGTAGAGCGAGAAGTAAGGTTTCAAAATTAATAGGGGAGGGTAGTAGTGATGAACAATAAACAAAATCCTGACTGGTATAGAAAAATAAAAAAAGGGCCAATGGAGAATCGTAAAGATGAAGAAGAATTTATTTCTAAAATAAAGCAGTCTATATATGAAAATAATGAAGTGGATTTTGTAAAACATAAAAGACCATTTCGTAAAAAAGCATTACCTATTGTAGTTGTTTTGGTTTGTACGATGTTATTTTTCATTGTTCAACAACCTTGGCTTGATGATAATAAATCGCCGGTACAAAGTAGTACTCAAATTAAGCCTAAAACAAAAGATGAGTCTGCTCAAGATTCATCATTAAAACAATTTATGAATGAACTATATCAAAGTACGAACTCAAAAAATGAAAATGAATTGTACAAAGCGTTAAATGATGAAGTTCTATTTAAAGGGAAGAGTTATAAGAAGGATGAACTGAAGTTTGATGAAGATATCTTTCATGAGTTGCAAGTCGCCCTTACAATGGGAGGAGAGTTTGCCAAAGATACAAAGCAAGTATATAAAGTACCAAGTGGATTGACAGAAAGTAATCAACCAAACCAAGCGCATTTTATATATGCGACTGTTACTGGAAATAAAACAAAAATTTTAGCTGAACCAAAGCGAGAATCACAAGTTTTATATGAAGTATCTAATGAAATGGTAAAAGCTTGGATTCCAGAAAAAGTACAGAATAATGGATATATAAAAGTTTCGACAATTAACGGTAATACTGGATATGTACAGAAAGAGTACGTTTTAACTGATATTAAATATTCATTTACATTCGAAAAGAATAATGAAGGTATATGGAAAATAATAAATATAAATTCTATATGGTAAAAGAGGAAGGTTCACTTAAATGAACCTTCCTCTTTGTTTTTATTGTCTTTTTGAAGAGTATTCCAGTACTCTAAAATTTCTGATGTAACGAGAGCGGCAATGTTTTTTTCTGAATTACTACCAAGGATAACGACAGAAACGGCAATTTGTGGATCTTCCGTAGGAGCATACGCAATGAAAAGAGAGTGATTTATCATTCTTGCTTGCTCATTTGGAAAACCTGTAATACCTGTTTTACCTGCGACGTCAAAGGGCAACTTTTTAATTTCCTCTATATTTTGACTCATCCCACCTTGCACGACACTCCAAAAGTTCATCGGGTAACGATTTGAACTTTCTAAAATGGGTTTAAACTTTTTGGTTTCCTTACCATCTTGACCAATAATCGCACTTACGATTTGAGGTTTATATTTGTCGCCTTTACTTGCCAAAGTTGCTGCATATTGAGCGAGTTGAAGAGGAGTATGCACTTCATTTCCTCCCCAAGAGGCATTTAATAATGCTGAAATCCCATTTTCAAATTTATTAGATGGATGGAATTCATATTGTCCGTCTTCTTCAAAGGGTAAATCAATCCCAGTTTTAGAACGTAGGCCGAATTGCATTAAATAATCTGTCCATATATGTGCCACTTTTTCTATATTTCCATTATTTTGGTTGAATAAGGGCAGAGCTACTTTTGCTGTCATAAATGTGTTAGATGAATTAATGATAGCCTGCCTCGGTGTAATCTCCCCTGTTGGTGTTTCAGGCGCATTCGTAATGTTATTTTGATTATCATACTGAAAAGTACCTTTATCTAAATAAGTATCTTCTGGTTGAAAAAGCTTTTCGTTTAATCCAATTAAAATAGTAAGTGGTTTTATAGTAGAAGCCATATTTACATAAGATTCACCATACTTTAATTTTTGAATTGCTTTATTTTGCGAAAGAGATTTAATGTTTTCTTTTCTAGAAGATACATGTGTATTTAATATATTTGGATCAAAAACTACCGAGTTGGCCATAGTTAAAATTGCGCCAGTTTTTGCATCGCTCACTATAGCATAACCAGCTTTAGCATCAGGTG
This sequence comes from Bacillus cereus group sp. BfR-BA-01347, assembly GCF_022663835.1. NCBI lineage: Bacteria > Bacillati > Bacillota > Bacilli > Caryophanales > Bacillaceae > Bacillus > Bacillus cereus group sp. BfR-BA-01347. The sequence continues at coordinate 132,272 of NZ_JAKUGG010000007.1, forward strand.
TTTTCTTAATTTGAGATTTTAATGCTTCTTCTGCCTTTTGCTGCAACTCAGAGTCTAAAGCTAGCCGCACGTCTTTTCCTTTTTGTACTTTTTGAATGTTCCATAAGAACTTTTTATTATTCAATTTAAAAATAAGAGTTTTGCCTGGTTTTCCTTTTAAATCATTTTCATATTGCAGCTCAATCCCGTTTTTTCCAACAGCCATATGCTTTGAATTAAGGTCATTTTCTACATACCCAATTACTTGTGAAACAATTTCGTGTTTAGGGTAATATCGAATCCATTCATCTTTAATTATTACATTATTGGGTTTGTTTTTGTTTATGAATGCAAGTTCATTCTCATTTATATCAGAGTATAACGGTATATCATTCATAGTCTGCTTTTTACAAGATTGTTGTAATTGAGATTTTATGTTCTCTGTAGAAATATCATGTTGAAACTCGCTTGAAAATTGGTTGAAAAAAGCTAATGTGTTTGATGTATCTTGTTTCGATAGCTTTTCATCATTAGAAGTGCAATATAGAGACTTAACTTTCTTATTTGTAGCGAGCATTACACCATTTTTATCAAAAATCTTTCCTCTTTCAGCTGAAGAAGTTGCGATAGTAATTGAAATGAAGTTGATTTTTAATAAAATCAGTAAAATCAAACCTACAATAGAAAGAATCGCAAAAAATCTCCATCTTCTTGTATGTAACATATAACCCTCCCTTATGTAGCCTATTTCATCTTATATTTAATTATTTTTTTTGTAAATGTGGAACAACTTTATTGTTTAGGTTGTCTATTAAGTATTACAGCATGAAGAAAGGAATAATTAGCATGAAAATTTACTAGCAAGTTTATATGTAAGATTAATAAGAGTCATTATACAGTTTAGCACTTCTAATGTAAGTGGCAAAAAAAATAGAGAGAAAACAAGAAGGGAGAGTTATTAATTCCGTAGCTAAACGAAAAGGAATGGTTGCTTACAAGGATTAAGCAAAAAATTGAGGCGATATTTATAACCGATTATCGGTATCTAATATATAAGGAATGCTTTTAGTATTTGTAGCAATTCCTGAAAGGATTAAATGGAGGATTTATGAAAGAACAAAAAGGCAAGAAGCAGAAGACATATATATCTATTCGATTAAATATAATGTTCCTTTGCATATTTGTACTATTCTCAGCTATTATTATGCAGCTAGGAAAGGTACAAATCGTTGAGGGAGAGGCTTATAAGAACCAAGTGGAAAGTAGTCAAAATGCAATAACTAGTATTCCAGTTCCACGTGGACAAATTTTAGATCGAGAAGGGAAAACAGTTGTTAATAATAAATCTCTTCGCACAATTACGTATACAAGGGTGAAGGGAATTACGAGTGAAGATACTTTAAAAACAGCAAAAGACTTGGCGAAAGTACTTGAAATGCCTGAACAAGATATAAATAAATTAACAGATATCGATAAAAAAGATTTTTGGATGCAGTTGAATTCGAAACGTGCGGAGGCAAAGATTACTAAGAAAGATATAGAAAAGTTTAAAGAAAAGGGTATAGAGGGAAAAGAGTTAGATAAAAAAATAGAAGACTTAAGACGAGGTCGTGTTACAGAGGTAGAATTAGCAGAATTAACAGCACAAGATTTAAAGGTGTTAGCTATTAAAAGTAAAATGAGTTCAGGTTATCAACTAACACCACAAATCATTAAAAAAGATGTAACAGATGAAGAGTATGCGCGGATAAGCGAAAATCTTGCGGATTTTCCAGGAGTAGATGCAACTGTTGATTGGGAACGTAATTATGTAAACGGTAATTTATTTCGTTCTGTATTAGGAAATATTACGAGTAGTGAAGAAGGATTACCGAAAGAAAATTTAGATTCTTATTTAGTACGTGGATATAACCGTAATGATCGTGTTGGAAAAAGTTATATTGAACAACGATATGAAGATGTATTACACGGCACAAAAGAAGAAGTGAAAAATATTACTGATAAATCAGGAAACATTGTTAACACAGAAATAATCTCTAAAGGAAAAAGTGGTAATAGTTTAACATTAACGATTGATATGGAATTACAAAAGAAAGTTGAAGAAAGTATAGAGAAAAACTTGAGAGCTTTTAAGAGTTCAGAGCCACTGCTCGATCGAGCTTTTGTTGTCATGACGAATCCAAATAACGGACAAATTTTATCAATGGCAGGCAAAAAGATTGTAGAAAAAGAAGGGAAAATAGAGGTTGAGGATTTGGCATTAGGAAACATGACAACTTCGTATGAGCTAGGGTCAGCTGTAAAAGGTGCTACTTTATTAACTGGATATGAGACAGGGGCAATACATCCAGGAGATCAATTTTATGACGCACCGATGAAATTTAAAGGTACACAAGCTAAGAAATCGTGGAATGTATCCGGATTTGGTAATATTAATGATTTACGGGCTTTACAAGTATCTTCGAATGTATACATGTTCCAGACAGCTTTAAAAATTGCGGGAGTCAATTACGTACCAAATGGCTCATTAGATATTAAACAAGGAGCATTTGATACGATGCGCTATTATTTCAAGCAATTTGGTTTAGGTGTCCCAACAGGTATTGATTTACCGAATGAAATAATTGGACAAACGAGAAAAGTAGATAGTCAACCTGGTTTTTTACTAGATTTTTCTATCGGTCAGTATGATACGTATACGCCGTTGCAATTAGCGCAATATATTTCAACGATTGCGAATGGTGGTTATAGAATGCAACCTCAAATTGTACAAGAAATACGAGAACAATCAATAAAAGAAGAGGTTGGCAAAGTTATACGTTCCATAGAGCCTGTCGTATTAAATCGAATTGATATGAAGAAAGAACATATTGATCGTATAAAAGAAGGGTTTAGATGGGTATTCCAAGAAGGTGATGGAACTGGCGTGAAATATTTCAAAAACGCGCCATATAAACCAGCAGGAAAGACAGGAACAGCCCAAACTGTATATGGTGGAGATGACCCGATTGGCAGAAATGCAAAAGGAGAACGTATGGAATGTTACAACTTAACGTTAGTTGGATATGCTCCATATGATAATCCAGAAGTAGCATTTTCCGTAGTAGTTCCATGGCTTCATGATGATAAAAATGGAATTAATTCTATAATTGGAAAGGAAGTTTTAGATGTATACTTTGATTTGAAACAGCAACGCATACATGCTGAATCTACTAGTACAGGTAGTTCTAAGCAAAATTAGAATACTTTTCTCAGGGAAGAGAACCTGTTTATATAAAGCCATTTATAAGTAAAAAAATGAAATATGAAATAAGAGATAGTGGCGATCATAGCTACTATCTCTTATTTTGTTAATAACTCTCATACTAGCTATAAATTTTTTCAGTTTATGGAACAAATTTGGTTCGGTGATTGTCTATTATGTGTACGTATAAAAAGGTGCTAAAAATTTGGAAGGAATGATGATTTTGAAAAATAAGAGGATGCTAAAAATAGGAATATGCGTTGGTATATTAGGTTTAAGTATTACAAGCCTAGAAGCTTTTACAGGAGAGTCACTGCAAGTTGAAGCGAAAGAAAAGACTGGACAAGTGAAACATAAAAATCAGGCAACGCATAAAGAGTTCTCTCAACTTGAGAAAAAATTTAATGCTCGATTAGGTGTATATGTGATTGATACTGGTACAAATCAAACAATCTCTTATCGACCTAACGAAAGATTTGCCTTCGCATCAACTTACAAGGCTTTAGCCGCGGGAGTATTACTACAGCAAAACTCAATTGATTCATTAAATGAAGTAATCACATATACGAAAGAAGACTTAGTGGATTATTCACCTGTTACAGAGAAACATGTAGATACTGGAATGAAACTAGGAGAAATTGCTGAGGCAGCTGTTCGTTCAAGCGATAATACTGCAGGGAACATTTTATTTAATAAAATAGGAGGACCGAAAGGATATGAAAAAGCGCTTAGGCATATGGGGGATCGGATTACTATGTCTGATCGCTTTGAAACAGAATTAAACGAAGCTATTCCAGGAGACATTCGTGACACTAGTACAGCGAAAGCTATTGCTACGAATCTTAAAGCTTTTACGGTCGGAAATGCACTTCCAGCTGAAAAACGTAAAATTCTTACAGAGTGGATGAAAGGAAATGCTACAGGGGACAAACTTATTCGTGCAGGCGTACCAACTGACTGGGTAGTTGGAGATAAATCAGGTGCTGGTAGTTACGGGACAAGAAATGATATTGCTATCGTTTGGCCTCCAAATAGAGCACCAATTATCATCGCAATTTTATCTAGTAAAGATGAGAAAGAGGCAACCTATGATAATCAACTCATTGCAGAGGCAACTAAAGTTATAGTTAAGGCTCTTAGGTAATAGTATTTTAGTTTTCGCATTTTTAACATGAAAGTATTAAAAGTATAAAGTTAGAAAACGACTCTTTTCTTGTGATAAGAGTCGTTTTTGTATTCTTATTATTAAAAAGGTAAAAGTAAAAATATAACGAATATATATGACATATCTCATACGAAATTTCATGTACTGTATTATTTTATTAATTTAAATAAATTTCAAGAAAGTATAATATAATTCAGTTAGCATATAGAAGTGTTTGATGAGAATGTAAAGGAGAAAATATGAAAAAGAAAATTAATAGAATTGTAATGATTATTTGTATATTAGTAGGTTTTACAATCTTTTTATATTTACAGAACAATTTAATAAGTATAACTGAGGTTAAAATAACCTCTAGTAAAATACCATCCTCTTTTAAAGGGTATAAAATTCTACAAATTTCAGACTTACACAATAAAAAATTTGGCGATAATCAAGATGTGTTAATTCAAAAAATAAAAAGTATAGACCCAGATATTATTGCGATTACGGGTGATTTAATTGACAGTAAATCATACGATGCAGAAGTTAGTATGCAATTAATACGAGAAATGGTAAAGAAGTATCCTGTATATTTTGTGACAGGAAACCATGAACAATGGTCTGGAAAGTATAACAGTTTAGAAAAAGAGTTGAAGAAATATGGTGTCAATGTTTTAAGGAATGAACATGTAGGCATTCGAAAGGGTGAGCAAGAGATAAACTTGCTAGGTATTGATGATCCAGAGTTTGGTACTGGAAACCGTGATGAAGGAAATATTATAATAGATGAAATTAAAAAAGCAAAAATTGAAATGCAGCCAGATAGATATAATGTGTTATTATCCCACAGGCCTGAATTTATAAAGGAATATACGAATGAGAGGTTGGATTTGGTTTTATCGGGACATGCTCATGGAGGGCAAGTTAGATTGCCATTTATCGGTGGATTAGTTGCTCCAAATCAAGGTGTTTTACCTAAATATACAGCAGGTTTATATGTAGAACAAAATACATCAATGGTAGTGAGTAGAGGATTAGGAAATAGTATCATTCCGCAAAGAATTTTGAATAGGCCAGAGATTGTAGTCGTGCAGTTAAATTAAGCTGTACGATTTTTTTATACAAAAGTGAGTAAAGAGATTTTATGTATTTTGCAGGAGTTAACATTACAATTTTGTTAAAAATTTTCTACGTTACATAAAGTAACAAAATTTGACCCTGATTGTTTGTTATAGTGTAAATAATCAAAAAACTTAAAAATTGTCGAGTGAAAATTGTGATAAGTAATTCATGTAAAAAACTTAAAGGGGTGTACACATGCATAAAGAATATGAAATTGAAGAATACACGGCGATTGAGGAACAAATACATTATTATTGTAAATGTTTATTAGTAAGTCATCCTGATCAAATAATAAAGTATTTAGAAAAAAGATTAGAAAAATATGCAGAAACATTACAATATGCACATTTATATCCTGACACAGTTATTTTACCGTTACAGCAATTAGTTATTGAATATTCTTTAGATGTTGCTAGAATTCGGAAGTATATGAATTTAAAAACGTAAAGTGAAATTTATAGTTTAAATGAAACAGAGTCGGCTTTAGGAAATGAAATTCTAATGTCGACTCTGTTTCATTGTTTAATATCGTTGATTGAACATACATACTAATCAATGAAGTTTGACATATAATTAAGCAAGGGTAAAATAAAAGTGAGTACTCACTCATTTCATTGGAAAAGGAGGATGAAACGTGCAACAACCTTCAATTATTTTACGGACTGTATCAAAAAGTTTTGGAAAAAAAGAAGTGTTACACAATCTTTCATTGCAAGTTGAAAAAGCAGAAATTTTTGGTTTTGTTGGACCTTCTGGATCGGGGAAAACAACGCTCATTAAAATGATTGCAGGTATTAATGAGGCAACGAAAGGTGAAGTGCTTGTTAATAATACTAATATGCCTAATTTAAATGAAATGAAAAGAATTGGTTATATGGCCCAGGCGGATGCATTATACGAAGAATTGTCAGCATATGAAAATGCAGATTTTATAGCAACGATGTATGGACTAAAGGGAAAACGTAAAAAGACAAGAATTGCACAGGTTTTTGAACTTGTACAATTGTCACAGTATATGAAAAAGCAAGTACAACAATTTTCAGGTGGAATGAAAAAACGCTTATCATTAGCAATAGCGCTCCTTCACGAACCAGAAATATTAATTTTAGATGAGCCTACAGTGGGGATAGATCCGCTTCTTAGAAAAACGATTTGGGAAAAATTTTATGATCTTAAAAAGAAAGGCACAACGATTATTGTAACGACGCACATTATGGATGAAGCTGAATTTTGTGAGCGTCTAGGGTTAATTAGAGAAGGGAAACTAGTTGCGGTTGGAACAACTGAAGAATTGAAAAAACGCGTGTCATCTGGACGGATTGAAGATGTCTTTTTGCTGGAAGAGGTGGCTCCGTCATGAGAGTTACTGGTGTAATTATACGTATTATTCGTCAATTTTTTCGAGATAAGCGTTCGTTAGCAATGATGTTTGGAGCACCGATGTTATTACTTTGGCTTTTGTCACTAGTGTTTACACAGAAAGACTATATACCGCAAATTGCTGTTGTTGATATGCCCGCTCAAATAGTAAAAGTGATGAAAAATCAAGAAGCGTCAATTTATGAATACAGTAAGGAAAAGGCGATTTCTGAGTTGGAAAAACAAAAGGTAGATGCAGTATTTCGTATAGAGAATGGAAAAATGAAACTTCTGTTGGAAGGTAGTGATTCGTCAAAAAATCGTGCTGTACTTCAAGTATTGCAAAAAAGCACAGAGAAGAATGATGTATCGATTATGAAACCTGAAGTAAATTATTTACATGGCTCTAAAGACTTTACGATGTTTGATGGGCTTGGTCCTGTATTAATTGGTTTCTTTACATTTTTCTTTGTATTTATATTATCAGGTGTATCTTTCGTAAGAGAACGTTTAAGTGGTACGCTAGAAAGGTTATTATCCACCCCAGTAAGAAGATGGGAAATAGTCGCAGGTTATATTATTGGTTTTGGATTCTTTGCCTTTATACAATCCATTATTATCGTAAGCTTTTCCGTTTATATTTTAGATTTATACGTAGCTGGCTCCATATGGCTAACGCTACTTATTACATGTATGCTCTCTTTAACTGCACTAACATTAGGTACGTTTTTATCGACATACGCAAATAATGAATTTCAAATGATTCAATTTATACCGCTTGTTATTGTGCCACAAATCTTCTTTTCTGGATTATTTCCAATGGAATCTATGAACAAGTGGCTACAAATGTTAGGGAAAGCATTTCCACTCACATACGGCGCTGACGCAATAAGACAAGTGATGATTCGGAATCAAGGGTTTACAGAGATTGCATTAGATCTTACTGTGTTATTACTTTTTTCACTATTATTTGCAGTAGGAAATGTATTTGCTTTAAAGAAACATCGCAAAATATAATAATGACAAAAAGGAGCTTTATAAATGCAGAAAGATTGGCTGGAGGAATTAATAGCTGCAACTAATACGGATAAACGAAATGAACGTCAAATGCGAATATTAGAGGCGGCTGTTGATATGTTTGGAGAAAAAGGATACGCTTCAACTTCAACAAGTGAAATTGCAAAGCGTGCTGGTGTAGCGGAGGGAACCATCTTCCGCTACTATAAGACGAAAAAAGATTTATTACTAGCGGTCGTAATGCCAACTTTAACTAAGTTCGCTGCACCATTTTTCGTACAAACCTTTGCAAAAGAAATATTTAAATCGGAGTATGAATCGTATGAAGGACTTTTAAGGGTTGTAATTCATAATAGATTTAAATTTGCTCAAAAACACTTTCCTATGATAAAAATATTAATTCAAGAAGTACCATTTCAACCAGAACTGAAAAATGAAATACAGCAATTAGTAGAAACAGAACTGTTTTCACATTTCAAAAAGTTGATTGTGAAATTGCAAGAAGAAGGGGAAATAATTGAGATACCACCATCTTCCGTATTACGTCTTACTTTATCAGCTGTATTAGGTTTATTATTAACACGATTTTTATTATTGCCTGAAGAAAAATGGGATGATGAAGCGGAAATTGAAAATACGATTCAATTTATATTGTATGGATTAACTCCACGAATTTAATCGTTGAAGTGTGAATTACATACATTACTTTTAAGTGAAAATAAATCGCCTTTAAAAAGGCGATTTATTTTCATTATATATTTTTGATAAATAAGTACTTGTTTAATAAAAACATTCTAAATCAGCGTGTTTCTTTGTCTCTTCTTCTAAGACCTAATAATCCTGCTAGTCCTAATAAACCAAGCCAAGCCCAATTATTATTTCTATCACGATTATCATTTAAATCATTTGTTGTATTTACATTTCGAGTTCTCACATCATTATTAACTCTGTCTAAATTATTGTCATTTACTCGAGTTGAAATATCAGTGTTATTAACTCTGTTCATATTATTTCCATCGTATTCAGCTTGCACAGATGTACCTAAAAACATAATAGATAGTGCTAAAACACTTAAGATTGATGATAATTTCTTTTTCATAACAATCCCTCCTTTCTTAATAATTAAGTTCTCCGAAGCATGTGTGTATTATTCATTTCACAATATCTAAACCCTCATTAAATAGAGCGCACATTTATAGAAAATAGAGTTGAATGATTGTTAATATTTCATTGGATATATATTTCTCATAAAAATAAATGCATCAAACTTTGCTTAAAATGTTAATCTTAGTACAATTTATATTATACGGACTAGCAATAAGGAGGTAATGAGATGCGACAATTTGCAAAACCTACAATCGTCGTAAGTAAATGTTTAGAATTTGATGCTTGTCGTTATAATGGAGAGATGATTCCAGATGTAACAATACGAAATTTGCAGCCATTTGTTACATTTATACCTGTTTGTCCAGAAGTCGAGATTGGATTGGGGACTCCTCGAGAAACGATACGAATTGTAGAAGAAAATGGTGAGAATAGACTTGTGCAACCGTCGACACGAGAAGATGTAACTGAAAAAATGGAACAGTTTTCAAATGACTTTTTACAAACGATACCGGATGTGGATGGTTTTATTTTAAAGAATCGTTCGCCAAGTTGTGGTACGCGCGATGTGAAAATTTATTCTGGTTTTGAAAAAGCACCAGCAAAGGGAAAAGGATCAGGCTTATTTGGCGGAGCAGTAATAAAAAAATTTTCGCATCTTCCTATTGAAGAGGAAGGCAGATTGTCGAATTTTATTATTAGAGAGCATTTCTTTACAAGGCTATTTACAATCGCATATTACAAAATGATTAAACATAATAAAAATATGAAAGACCTTGTATCGTTTCAGTCGGACAATAAATATTTATTTATGGCATATAATCAGGTGAAACAAAAGGAATTAGGGCGTATAATTGCAAATCACAAAAATGAAAAGATTGAAGTGGTATTTGAAAACTATGAGAAGACTTTATATGAATTATTTATGCGCACACCCCGTTATACATCGAATGTAAATGTATGCGAGCACATTTTTGGATATTTTAAAACAAAGCTAAAAAAACAAGAAAAAGATCATTTTATAGAACTGTTACAAAAGTATGCAGAAAAGAAAATACCACTTAGTAGTTTACTTACAATTTTAAAATCATGGGCCATTCGATTTGATGAGAAGTATTTATTAAGACAGACGTATTTCGAACCATATCCTGAAGCATTAGTAGAAATTTCTGATTCCGGAAAAGGTAGAGATTATTAAACAATAAATTACATAATTCGACACAAAACCTCCTATGTTGTTGTAGAACAATGTAGGAATTTTTTTGTGCATTAGTACAGAATCTGTTTTAAAATTAAGTTATGACAGAATTATAGCAATTGTCTAACTAATACTTTTGTCTTTTAAGTTGTTATGTTTGTAGTAGAAACTCGCACGCTGTCGAAACTCAATATTCGATAAGGGGTGTGTAGCGGAATGGAATTTACTCTAACTCGCGAAAAACAAATGATTAAAGAAATGGTACGTGACTTTGCTGAAAAGGAAATCGCACCGAAAGCTGTATATTATGACAAAACTGCAGAGTTTCCATATGAAACATTTCAAAAAATGGGCGAACTAGGATTACTAGGCATCCCATTCCCAGAAGAGTATGGAGGTTCAGGTGGCGATACGGTATCGTATGCGTTAGCAGTTGAAGAAATTGGTCGCGCTTGTGGTGGCACCGGTTTAAGCTATGCTGCAACAATTTCATTAGGTGCTTCTCCAATTTATTATTTCGGTACAGAAGAACAAAAACAAAAGTATTTAGTTCCAATGGCGTCAGGAAAAACATTAGGTGCCTTCGGATTAACGGAGCCGAATGCTGGATCAGATGCAGGTGGTACTCAAACGAAAGCGGTATTAGATGGTGATGAGTATGTAATCAGTGGTGAGAAGTGTTGGATTACAAACGCAGAGTATGCAAATACCATTATTGTAACCGCTGTCAATGGTATTGAAGAGAATGGTAGAAAACGCATTTCAGCATTTATCGTACCTACTACTAGTGAAGGATTAACGATTTCTAGTCCTTACGATAAAATGGGCGTTCGCGCTTCTAATACTTGTGAAATCGTACTTGATGGTGTTCGTGTACCGAAAGAAAATATTCTTGGTGATGTAAATAAAGGTTTTAAACAATTTTTATATACACTTGATGGAGGACGTATTTCAATCGCAGCATTGGCAGTTGGTATTGCGCAATCAGCCTTTGAACGTGCATTGCAATATGCGAAAGAACGTCAACAATTTGGAAAGTCAATTTCTAATTTCCAAGCGATTCAATTTAAATTGGCTGATATGGCGACTGAAGTAGAGTTAGCTCGTAATTTAGTACATAAAGCAGCTTGGTTAAAAGATAACGATAAACCTTTCGGCAAAGAAGCGGCAATGGCAAAACTATTTGCATCGGAAGCGGCAAGCCGTATTGCGAATCAAGCAGTACAGATTCATGGTGGATATGGGTATATGCGTGAATATGAAGTTGAACGACATATTCGTGATGCGAAACTATTAGAAATTGGTGAAGGAACTTCTGAAATTCAACGTCTCGTAATTGCTAGACATTTAGGATGTAGATAAAAGGGAGGAATCACTATGTTTCAAAAAATATTAATTGCGAATCGTGGAGAAATCGCTGTTCGTATTATGAAAACTTGTCAAAAACTAGGCATCCGTACTGTTGCTATTTATTCTGAAGCAGATGAAAATGCCCTTCATGTGAAAATGGCAAATGAAGCTTACTTAGTAGGTGGACCGCGTGTTCAAGAAAGCTATTTAAACCTTGAAAAAATTATTGAAATAGCTAAGAAGACAAATGCAGAAGCAATTCATCCGGGTTATGGTTTATTATCAGAGAATCCGTCTTTTCCGGTTCGCTGCAAAGAAGAAGGAATCGTATTTATCGGTCCTTCAGAAGAAATTATTACGAAGATGGGAAGTAAAATTGAATCACGTATCGCAATGCAAGCAGCAGATGTCCCAGTAGTCCCAGGGATTACTACAAATATTGAAACTGCTGAAGAAGCAATTGAAATTGCAAAACAAATTGGTTATCCATTAATGCTTAAGGCATCCGCAGGCGGCGGAGGCATTGGTATGCAGTTGATGGAAACTGAGCAAACGCTCACCAAAGCGTTTGAAAGTAATAAAACAAGAGCGCAAAACTTCTTCGGTAACGGAGAAATGTATTTAGAGCGATATATAGCAGATGCGCATCATATTGAAATTCAGCTTTTAGCAGATACACATGGTAACACAGTGTATTTATGGGAGCGTGAATGTTCGGTACAGCGCCGAAATCAAAAAGTAATCGAAGAAGCACCCTCACCATTTTTAGATGAAGGTACACGAAGAGCGATGGGAGAAGTTGCTGTACAAGCTGCCAAAGCACTTGGCTATACAAATGCAGGTACAGTTGAGTTTCTTGTAGATGATCAGAAAAATTTCTATTTCTTAGAAATGAATACGAGATTACAAGTAGAGCATCCAGTGACAGAAGAAATTACGGGATTAGACCTTGTAGAACAGCAACTCCTTATCGCAAGTGGAGAGAAACTATCATTTACTCAGGATGATGTAAAACGTAGTGGTCATGCCATTGAAGCTCGTATTTATGCAGAGGATCCGAAAACATTCTTCCCATCACCTGGGAAAATTACAGATTTAACATTACCGTCAAATGTACGGATTGATCACTTCTTAGAAAATCATGTAACGATTACACCTTTCTATGATCCAATGATTGCGAAAGTCATTGCACATGGCGAGACTCGTGAAGAAGCAATTTCGAAATTACATGATGCTCTAGAAGAATTAAAAGTAGAAGGTATTAAAACGAACACTCCAATGTTACTGCAAGTTTTGGAAGACGAAGTGTTCAAAGAGGGTATTTATACAACGGGTTTTGTAACGAAACAGCTCGTTAAAAAATAAGATTTAACAATATTAAGGGGGAAAAATGATGACGAAAGTATACGCATCGATGGCAGGAAACGTTTGGAAGATTGTTGTAGGAGTAGGGGACACAGTAGAGGAAGAGCAGGATGTCGTCATTTTGGAATCTATGAAAATGGAAATTCCAATCATTTCAGAGGAAGCCGGTACAGTTATGAAAATTAATGTGCAAGAAGGCGATTTTGTAAATGAAGGAGATGTATTATTAGAAATTGAATAGGGAGATATAGGGGGAAGCGAATTGAAACTACCTAATTTTGCTGTCATTAAAGAAGTAGGACCACGTGATGGTTTACAAAATGAAAAAAAGATTGTTGGCACAAAAGATAAAGTAAAATGGATTCAACTACTTACAGAAGCAGGATTGTCGTATGTTGAAGTTTCCTCATTCGTTCACCCAAAATGGGTCCCAGCATTAGCGGATGCAAATGATGTGTTTTCTGAGCTGAAAAGGGATCCCAATGTTACATATGCTGCGCTTGTTCCGAACCAAAATGGTTTGGAACGAGCTTTTTTGCAAAATGTAGATGAGGTGAATGTTTTTTTATCAGCAAGTGAATCTCATAATAAAAGTAATATTAATAAATCGATTAAAGAAGCATTAGTTGTAATTGAAGATATAGCAAAACAGGCATTATTCGAAGGGAAAAAGGTAAGAGGTTATATTTCTACTGTATTTGGATGTCCTTATGAAGGGGATATAAGTCTCGCAGCAGTTGACGAATTATGTAATCAGCTATTTTCATACGGCATTTATGAAGTATCTCTTGGTGATACGATTGGTGTAGCAAATCCGTTACAAGTAGAGCAAGTATTAGAACATTTATTAAAGAAATATGATGCTTCACAGTTTGCAATGCACTTCCATAATACGTATGGAATGGCTCTGGCGAATGTAGTTAAGTCATTAGAATATGGTATTACAACATTTGATAGTTCTTGTGGTGGTCTTGGTGGATGTCCATATGCACCAGGAGCATCAGGTAATGTTGCAACTGATGACTTAGTTCATATGCTCCATAAGTTAGGGGTACAAACGAATATTGATGAAGAGAAGTTATTGAGAGCGAGTCAATTTATTCAAAGTAAATTAAATATCCAATTACCGAGTCATGTGTATAGAGCGCTTCAACATAAAACGATAAGTAGGTGAGAAGATGCTACAATTACAAAACATTTCAGTTGATTACGTAACACCACACGTTGTAAAGATTTCATTAAATCGTGAAAGACAAGCAAACTCATTATCTATAGCGTTATTAGAAGAGTTGCAAAACATACTAACTCAAATAAGTGAAGAGTCAAATACTCGTGTAGTTATTTTAACAGGGGCTGGTGAAAAAGCATTTTGTGCCGGAGCTGATTTAAAAGAACGTGCTGGCATGAATGAAGAACAAGTTCGCCATGCTGTTAGTATGATTCGCACTACTATGGAAATGGTTGAACAATTACCACAGCCAGTTATTGCTGCTATAAATGGAATTGCACTTGGTGGTGGTACGGAATTAAGTTTAGCTTGTGATTTTAGAATTGCTTCAGACACTGCAAGTCTTGGTCTTACTGAAACGACACTTGCAATTATACCAGGAGCAGGTGGTACACAGCGCTTACCGAGATTAATTGGTGTTGGTAGAGCGAAAGAATTAATTTATACAGGTAGACGTATTTCAGCGCAAGAAGCGAAAGAATATGGTTTAGTAGAATTCGTTGTACCAGCTAATTTACTTGAAGAGAAAGCGATTGAAATAGCAGAGAAAATTGCTAGTAATGGACCTATTGCTGTTCGATTAGCAAAAGAGGCAATTTCAAACGGTATTCAAGTTGATTTACATACCGGATTACAAATGGAAAAACAAGCGTATGAAGGTGTAATCCATACGAAAGATCGAATAGAAGGATTACAGGCATTCAAAGAAAAACGCAAACCGATGTATAAGGGGGAGTAAATATGTTAGACCAAAAACAACAATCTAATTCATTTGAAGAACGAGTTGAAACAATTAAACAAGGCGGGGCACCGAAATATCATGAGCAAAATAAAGCAAAAGGGAAATTATTCGTTCGAGATCGTTTAGCGCTTCTATTTGATAATGGCGAATATGTAGAAGATGCATTATTTGCTAACTGTGAACAAACAGGCTTACCTGCGGACGGCGTTGTAACGGCAACGGGTAAAATACATGGTCGTACTGCGTGTGTAATGGCCAATGATTCTACTGTAAAAGCTGGATCATGGGGATCACGCACAGTTGAAAAGATTTTACGTATTCAAGAAACAGCTGAAAAACTACGTGTTCCGTTATTTTATTTAGTCGACTCTGCTGGAGCGCGTATTACAGATCAAGTAGAAATGTTCCCAGGGCGCCGCGGTGCAGGAAGAATCTTCTATAATCAAGTGAAGTTATCAGGTAAAGTTCCTCAAGTATGCTTATTATTTGGACCTTCTGCAGCTGGTGGTGCGTATATTCCAGCCTTTTGTGACGTTGTAATGATGGTAGAAGGAAATGCATCTATGTATTTAGGATCTCCTCGTATGGCTGAAATGGTTATCGGTGAGAAGGTAACGTTAGAAGAGATGGGCGGAGCTCGTATGCATTGCTCTGTATCAGGATGCGGAGATGTTTTATGTAAGACCGAAGAAGATGCGATTACACAAGCAAGACAATATATTTCATATTTTCCAAACAACTACTTAGAGAAGACTCCATTGGTTACACCTCAAGAACCGAAACAATTCGAAAAAACATTAGAACAAATCATTCCAGAAAATCAAAATGCGCCTTTCAATATGAAAGATCTCATTAATAGAGTTATTGATGAAGGTTCTTTCTATGAAGTGAAAAAATTATTTGCTCAAGAACTAATTACAGGCTTAGCACGTATTGATGGTAAGCCAGTTGGTATTATTGCAAATCAACCTCGTATGAAAGGCGGCGTATTATTCCACGATTCAGCTGATAAAGCTGCTAAGTTTATTAATTTATGCGATGCATATCATATTCCATTATTATTCCTTGCAGATGTACCTGGATTTATGATTGGTACAAAAGTAGAGCGTGCCGGTATTATTCGCCACGGTGCAAAAATGATTTCTGCAATGAGTGAAGCAACTGTACCTAAGATTTCTATCGTTGTTCGTAAAGCATATGGCGCTGGTTTATATGCGATGGCAGGTCCAGCATTTGAACCAGATTGCTGCTTGGCATTACCGACAGCCTCTATTGCAGTAATGGGTCCAGAAGCTGCGGTTAATGCTGTATTTGCAAATAAAATTGCAGCTTTACCAGAAGAAGAGCGTGCTAGCTTCATTGCTGAAAAACGTGAAGAGTATAAGAAAGATATTGATATATACCACTTAGCATCAGAGATGGTGATTGATGGTATTGTTCATCCAAACAATTTACGTGAAGAGTTAAAAGGACGTTTCGAAATGTATATGAGTAAATATCAAGTATTCACGGATCGTAAACATCCTGTATATCCAGTTTAAAAGCCTTATTTAGGGCTTTCTTGCTCAAAAAGTTAAGGAGGGGAAAACATTGAAACAAGCAGTTTGGTTTCCAACAGAAGAGTACAAGGGAAAAACACGTTTATATGGTTGGATGAAATCATTGGGATATGAAGACTATGAAACTTTTTATAATAAATCTATTGAGGAAACAGCTTGGTTTTGGGGAGAGGCAGAAAAAGCAGTGGGCTATCAATGGATGAAACCTTATACAGAAGTGTTAGATTTAGAAAATGGTACACCGTTTGCACAGTGGTATAATGGCGGAACATGTAACGTTGTAGAATCAGCTTTATCCCGCTGGCTTGCGGATGAAGAGACGAGAATACAGCCAGCACTTCAGTACGAAGGGGAAAATGGAACTTCAAAATCATTTACATATGAAGAGCTTGACAACTGGGTAAGCCGTGTTGCAAATGGTTTGAAACACGCGGGTATTGAGAAAGGTGACCGTGTAACAATTTATATGCCAATGATTCCAGAAACAGTTGTTGCGATGCTAGCTGTAATGAAAATCGGAGCAATTATTTCACCAATATTCTCAGGCTTTGCGTCTGATGCAGTTATGACACGTGTGCAAGCGGCAGGTTCAAAAATGATTATTACCGCAGATGGATTTTCACGCCGAGGTAAAATTGTTTCTTTAAAAGATGAAGTAGATAAAGCTTGTGAACATTGCCCAACTGTTGAAAAAGTTGTTATCGTTCGTCATGCAGGAAATGATTTTACACCACATAACTATGACTTTTCGTGGAGTACGCTAGAAAAAGAAAAACCATTCATACATGCAGAGGAAATGCAAAGTGATGATCCATTAATGCTCATTTATACATCAGGAACGACTGGTAAGCCGAAAGGAACAGTACACACGCATGCAGGATTTCCTTTGAAAGCAGCTTTTGATGCAGGATTTGGAATGAATATTAAACAAGGTGATCGTGTATTATGGGTAACTGATATGGGCTGGATGATGGGGCCGTTTCTATTATTCGGTTCACTCATTAATGGAGCAGCGATGGTTATGTACGAAGGTGTTCCAGACTTCCCAGAAGCAGACCGGTTATGGGAGACAGTTGATAAATATGAGATTACTCATTTAGGTATTTCGCCAACGTTAATCCGAGCATTAATGGCAAAAGGTGATGAGTATGTCAATAAACATTCTTTAAAGAGTTTGGAAGTATTCGCATCAACAGGAGAACCTTGGAATCCTAATCCATGGATGTGGCTGTTTGAAACAGTTGGAAAAGGAAATGTCCCAATCTGTAACTACTCAGGTGGAACTGAAATCTCTGGTGGGATTTTCGGTAATGTTCTTATTAAGCCAATAGCACCGATTAGTTTTAACGCATCTTTACCAGGAATGGCAGCTGTCGTACTGGATGATCAAGGTAAACCAATTCGAGATGAAGTCGGAGAATTATGCTTAGAGAAACCTTGGGTAGGTATGACGAAAAGCTTCTGGGAAGATGATGAACGTTACGTAAACACATATTGGTCGCGTTTTGAAAATAAATGGGTCCACGGTGACTGGGTCATTTACGATGGTGAACAATATATTATCACAGGGCGTTCAGACGATACGTTAAATATTGCAGGTAAACGTATTGGACCTGCTGAATATGAATCTATTCTTGTGAAACATAACGATGTAATTGAAGCTGCTGCAATTGGTGTACCTGACGAAGTAAAAGGTGAAGTTTGTCATTGTTTTGTAGTATTAAGAGATCATGTAACATTCACAGAAGAGTTAAAGAAAGAATTAATGAGTTTAGTAAACTCTCATATTGGAAAAGCGTTGTGTCCTAAAGACATCCACGTTGTAGAAGATTTACCGAAAACACGTAACTCTAAAGTAATGCGCCGTGTTATTAAAGCAGCTTACTTAGGAAAAGAATTAGGTGATTTGTCTTCACTTGTAAATCCTGAAGTAGTTCCGTTTATTCAGGGGTTACAGTCTAGTAAATTATAAAATTAGAAAGGAGCTCTATATAAATAGAGCTCCTTTTTTATGTTTATAAAAAGAAAAAAGTGAATTTGATGAAGAAGAAAAATTTTACTATTAGTGTTAAGTATGTTTTTTAGTTTTAATCAAAATACGATATTATGGAATGTCTATTCAATGGAGAAATACTATTTTACAACAACAAGGTGATGACAAAGCGTGACTGCTTATATGTCTGTTTAAACCTTTACGTGTTCATATATAAAAAGCTGACTATACTCAGTCAGCTTTTTATATATTACATTCTAGTATTTATCTCGCTATTTGTCAGGCAGTAATGCCCCCACCTAAAAATTCAGCGAAAGCAAGGAAGTAGGTGAGGGATCAACTTTCCGGAAAAGTCTGATTGGTTCCAAAAGACATATTCTTTCCTTTAAGTTGACATTAAAAATATTACCAATTTTTTCTTTTACAATGGCAACAAATAAAGAAACATTTACAACGACACTTATTTCGTTTAGAACTCCAATCATCATCACGATGACACTTTTCTTTAGATTTCCACCAATCATCATTACAATGTTTTTCCTGAGAACTCCAATCGTCATCACAATGACACTTTTCTTTAGATTTCCACCAATCATCATTACAATGCTTTTTCTGAGAACTCCAATCATCATCACAATGACGCTTTTCTTTAGATTTCCACCAATCATCACAACAATGCTTTTTCTGAGAACTCCAGCAATCATTTTTCCAGGACATTCATTTCTACCTCCTTTCAATAGTGTTCATATTATTCTATGTTTTAATAAAAAAATGGCTTGTTTATTAACCTACTATTTTATTTTTATATGATAGAGTGTTTTCTACTCGGTATAGAGTTCATACAAACTATGCTAATTTTTAAGAGATAGTGGAGGGAACTACTACTAGTTATGGTATTTTTTAATAAACATTTGTTGAAGAAAATGTTCTGATTACAAATAATATCTTATTTTCGAGTACGTTTTTTAAAATGTATATTTTACGATAACAAAGGAAAAATCCATGAATAAAGTCTATGTATATATGAGTTAATGGGAAAATCTAGTGTGTTTTTAAGAGGCGTCTTATTTAAAAGAAAAAAGATTTATTTTAAAAAGTGGTGTCTAAACATTAAATGAAGTAGGACTAAACTCACCTGCCCTAATTAAACAAGCTTTTAATTAGGGCAGGTCTGTTTTTATAATGAATAATGAAAAGAAAGTTTGGTACAATTGTTTGTTTTTTTCTTTTTATGTGTTTGCCTCGTACCCTTTTAAGCTAATGGACATACTTTACTAATAGAAAGGATTAGGAGGTGAGGTATTGGGTTCTCGATTTAATAATTGTAAAAAGAAATGTACATGTAAACAAGATGATTGTTGGGAAGTATTCGAAGAGTGTAAAAAAGAACAGCATGAGAAATGTGATAATTCTTGTGTACAAGGAATTAGAGATGAACTTAAGAAATTAATTAATCGAACAGTTCAAATTAATACAGAGGGACGTACTTATGTAGGTACTGTCTCGTCTGTAAGTTGTGATGTAGTTAGGCTTGCGGCTATTCCTGGATCGGTTGCAGTAATTATTTCCATTTGCAAAATTGAAGCAATTTTCCCACCTGTTACAACGGTTACTGCTGACTTTGATTTTAATGGTATTGATGTAGCAAACAAAGCATAATTATGTTGCTTTTTTGTAAAGCCATTCACATGAATGGCTTTATTTTAATTTCATATAAAAGGAGAATATATTCTTTATATAGAAATAAGTTTGAGGTTATAAAGCATGATGTACGAAAGGAGCAAGGAAGTGATTAAACTAGAAACCTTTAAAAAATCTGATTTTAAACAATTAATAAATTGGATTAATTCCGAAGAATTTCTAATACAATGGTCAGGTAATGCCTTCACATTTCCTTTAGACGAACAGCAATTAGAGAAGTATATAGAAAGTGCAAATACATTCGCTTTCAAAGTGGTAGATGAAGAGACTTCAGACGTTATTGGTCATATTTCGCTTGGGCAAATAGATAATATTAACAAGTCCGCTAGAATTGGAAAAGTATTAGTTGGTAATACGAAGATGAGAGGACGTTCTATAGGAAAACATATGATGAAAGAAGTACTTCATATTGCTTTTGACAAATTAAAACTACATAGAGTAACTCTTGGTGTTTATGATTTTAATACGTCGGCTATTTCATGTTACGAAAAAATAGGATTTGTAAAAGAAGGATTATTAAGAGAGTCGAAAAAAGTAGGGGAAACGTATTGGAATTTATGGGAAATGAGTATGTTAGAATATGAATGGAAGAAGTAGTAACAATAGTGATTTATAATTATATTATGTTAACAAAAGGGGATTGGTGGATATAGTGGATAATAAAACAAAAATTATTTCAGTTGCAGCTGTTTCAGGGGAGAGCTAGTATATTAAAACTGAGAAAGAAACCATTTTTGAAAAAGGCCCACCTGCATTGTTTCTGAGGAATAAGAGGACGAGCCCTAATTAAACGAAACTGAATGAATCTGTAAAAATTGTAACTAAAGTATGCATCAACAAGGTATTGAAAGGGATGAATAGTAAACTTTATAGATTATTCCATATATAACAAAACTGGTTAGCTTCTGATTTAAGCGCTACTAAATAATTATTATTAATAGAGTTATTCGTATACATTCTGTTCTTTTGGATGTTAAGTACCGTATAATTCACATCGTTTCGTTCATTTGAAAATGTTGATTCATTTAATAGTGTAAGTGTCGAGTTAATGTTGTATTTATCAATTCGCTCTTTTTTTCCTTTAAAAAACAGTTTGATAAGATGTGGCTCATTATTAATGAATAAGCCAAGTTCAGGCGATGAACGGACGATTAAATCATCTGATTTCCAATATGATTTACCTGGATCAAACCAAGAGATTTCTTTATTTTTAATGAATTTTTTGTATTGCTTTATGACATCAATGTAGTTTTGTTTTTTTTTCTGATCAACCGTTTGTACTAATGTTTCAAAACATTCAAAAGGTAGTTTGTTTTGATGAAATTTAATAACAGTTTCTCGTAATTGTTTCCAGTAATCAAAAGCTGGTTGATATTCAGGTTGGGATTTTAGATTTTTTATAAAGGTTGTTTTAGCTGTACTACCTTTCAGTGTGAAGTCTAAAAATTGTGTAAGCCCTACTTTAATTTCTGTCATATTACATCACCCTTCCAAACATTATTCATTTAATAATAGACGAAAAACCCTACACTTTTAAAGAAATGAGCTAGATGCTAGAAAACCTAATGTCCATGCACAATAGATACGGGAAAGCCAATCCGTAAGTATAAATGATGGACCATCCAATTGAAGATAAATTAGATAATGGTTACCAGGTGATAGGTTATTAATATAATCGGATAGTGAGGCGAGTTTAAAAGATAACAATATAGATTATTTAGCTTGGATTTGAGAAAAAAGTGCATGGGAATAAAGAGGGATATAGGGAAATGAGCCCTCATCAAAAAATATAAGTTGGTATCAGTATACCGTAGAGAATGAGTGTATAGAACATACAAGTAAAAGTATTGGCTAGCACACTTAAAATAAGCCGTATAAAGAGTTAATCATTGTGTGCTTTGATTATATAATGTCGCGAAATAAATAGTGTGAAGGACAGCTATCTTAGCAAGTGTTTCATGTAACGTTCATATACTTTAATTTTTTATAATTAATTAAATTTGAATTTTGTTTGTTGTTAAGAAAAGGTGAGAAGAAAATAAAAAAAGAGGGCTAATGCCCTCTTTTTCTTTTAATTTGGTAATTAATCACAGATTGGTATCCCAAGCACTCTTAGAGCTAATGCTACTTGAAGGGAAATCTCTAATCTAGCAATTTCAATACCAGCTACTGAAAGAACTAAAAAAGGTTGTCCGTTTACAAATACAACGCAACTATCCATAGTTAAGCCTCCTTTCTAGTAATCTACTATAGTATATGAATGGAACTTTAAAATGTAATAGTTCAATTGTTGGATTTAATAGAATTAATAGATTAACCCATTTAAACTAAACAAACGAATACAACGAAAGGAAACAGAGATGGATGTATGCCTCAAAAAACATAGGTTTTAAGACATGTAATGGGATATGAAATTCATCATATTGGTCAGCTATCTATATGGGCGAGGGAGTTAAACTAGCAATTTGTTTCAGCAAATTTGATTGGACGAGGATGATAGAATTAAAAACCGACTTGCATCTCAAACGCAAGTCGGTTTTTATATATAAGAAGATTTCTTAATTGAAATCTTCGGATTTTTTTTGACGTATATGTAAAAACATTAAAATTGTAATTATAAAGAAAACCAATAATGTTTGTATGATCAAATTTTTAAACTGAAGCAAAACTGCCCAAGATGTAACAGCATCTTTAAACGCTTGGAGTGCAGAGCACGAGGAAGGATCAAAACCATACTGTAGTAACTTTTTTGTTTCAATAAATGAAATGTTTTCTTCATCTGCATCTAATATTACTGAAATTAGTCTAGTGTCTCCTAGTTTTGCTGTACTGACAAAACTATAATTACCGTTAGTTGAAAAACTAGTTTGTAAGCCATCAACACCTTGAAGTTTAATGTTTTCATTAAGGGAATATATCATTTTATTCGTATTGAAAACCTGGGAATCTTTGAAGGTAAATTGGTAAGAGGTTAGTTTCGTAATATTCAATACATCTGGAAAATCTTTTACTAATCGTGCTGCTAGTTTAGCTGCATCTATTGCTGTTGTAGTTGATTGTTTATTTGTATCATTATTAATTCCAGTAGAGTTTAGAAATGGAGATGGTTGTAATAACTTTAGTTCTTTTGCTTTTTTATTCATTAATATTGTAAAGTTATCTTCATTTCCAGCAATGTGTTCTGCTAGAGCGAGTGCAGAACGATTATTCCCTGCCAGTAGCAATGCATGAAGTAAATCACGAACCGTTGTTTTATCATTCGATGTTACTTGTATAGGGCTTGTTTCTACTCGGAAAACTTCGTTACTTATTTGTACGAAGTCATCTAACTGTATTTTTCTATCATTTAGTTGCTCCAATACGATATATTCTGTCATTAATTTAGATAAAGCAGCTGATTGTACTGGAGTTTCTTCATTTTTTTTATAAACAATTTCACCTGAATTAGCATTTATTAAAATAGCTGATTTAGCTTGAATAATGGGACCATTTACATAAAGATAAAAATATAAAACGATAAGTGCAGTAATAAAAAAAGATAATAATAAAATAGCGAATTTCTTTAAGAATTGCATAAGCGATCCTCCTATTATGACATCAATACTAGTATTGTAAAAAGGAATGCTTAATTAGGAAGAAAGAAAAGGTAAAGAATTTCTAAAGAATTATAAAGGATTATTAAATTTTGGGTGTTAATGGAAAAAGTTCAATTTCTTGTATGATAAGAAATTGAACTTTTTATTTATAATATTAACATTTGTATGGGAGTAGTTTTACAGTGAATGTTGTTTTTTCATCATCACTATATACTTCAATTGTTCCTTTATGCAATTCGACTATACTTTTTGCAATAGCTAATCCAAGTCCAGATCCACCAGTGTTTGTAGAGCGAGATTTCTCAACGCGATAAAAACGTTCAAAAATATGAGGTAAATCCGTACTAGGAATAGGTTGTCCGTAATTTGTTATATCAATTGTAATCATATTATTGCTTTCATAAGCAGTAAGGTCAATATAGCGACCTTCGCTTCCATAAGCGATAGCGTTTATAATAAGATTTTCAAACACACGCACTAATTTTTCACCATCAGCTAATACCATGAGCTTTTGAGATGGGAAAGAAGGTCGACATTCTATATTTGCTTCTTGAAATTGTATACGGAATTGAACAGTTAATTGCCCAAGTAACTCTACTATGTCAATAGGGACAGAATACAAGCTTAACTCTTTATTTTGAACACGTGTATATTCGAACAAGTCATTCATTAATGCATTAAGACGAGTTACTTTATCGTAAATGACTTGAATATAGTATCGCAATTCTACTTCATCTCTATAATTATCATGATGGATTAAATTTACGTATCCAACTATAGAAGTAAGGGGAGTGCGTAAGTCATGTGATACATTTGTAATAAGTTCACTTTTTGCTTGTTCCGCTTGTCTTTCTTCATCAATGGAGACTTTTAATTGTTCAACAATTTCATTGACCCCGATTGCTAATTCTTCTAGATAATTATGATTTACAATAGAAACTTTATGATTGAAGTTTCCATTTGCAATATAACGAATTTCTTCTATCATTTTTTTAATACAAGTTTCATAATAAAGTTTTTTCTCGTGAAGATAAAAAATGTAAAGATAGGATGAAAAAATAGAAAATAAAAACAAATAAGATACAATCATCATCCATAACGATTCTTTAATCCCTTTATACTTTTCATAACCAAAAATTCGAATGAATTCTTTACCAAGTTCAGTTAGAGTAAGTGAACTCTCAATTACACTCGTAACGAGGCGATAAATAATTAACTCAGTAATAGGCGTGAGTGTGATAGCTAATAAGAGCCAAAAAATAAGTTTCCATTTAGGGATATCTTTTAATATATCAAATGCTTCATTTCTCAATTTTATAGCCAACTCCCCAAACAGTGTGAATAAATTTTTCTCCATTTATTACTGTTTCAAGTTTATCTCGTAAGTTGCTAATATGAACCATTACAGTCTTATTTGAACCGTAACCATCTTCATTCCAAACGCGTTCAAAAATTTCTTCTGAACTAAATACTCTTCCTGTATTACTTGCAAGTAAATATAAAATATCGAACTCAATAGAGGTTAATTTAATATACTCTCCATTTACTTTAACAGTATGATTATGTTTGTGTATTTCAACAGAGCGAATACGAATAATACCATCTTCATTCTTTTGCGAAGTAGCGTTTTGGAAAGAGGATCTTCGTAATAAAGCTTTCACTCTTGCTACTAATTCTAATGGATTGAATGGCTTGATCATATAATCATCGGCACCTGTCATAAGACCTAATATTTTATCCATATCTTCTGCTTTTGCACTAAGCATTAGAATTGGTACAGTATTATTTTCACGCACTTCCTGACAAACTTCTAATCCGTTTCGCTTTGGCATCATAATATCCAAAATCATAAGGTCAACTTCATATGTAGAAACCTTTTGCAATGCTTCATCGCCATCATAAGCTTTATAAATGTTATAGCCTTCAT
Source organism: Bacillus cereus group sp. BfR-BA-01347 (assembly GCF_022663835.1). NCBI lineage: Bacteria > Bacillati > Bacillota > Bacilli > Caryophanales > Bacillaceae > Bacillus > Bacillus cereus group sp. BfR-BA-01347. The sequence goes on from NZ_JAKUGG010000007.1 coordinate 157,900, forward strand.
TTCGCAAATAAACAGCAAGTAATTCAACAATTTCTTTATCATCATCAATAATTAATATGTTTTTATTCATTGTGTAGTTCCTTTCCTTACAAATCATCAACATTACTATAATATCAAACATTTATGTACTTGTAGTGACGATTCTGTATAAAATTTCATGTAACGTATTAAAAAGGAGTAAAAAGATTAATAACGAATATAAAATAACGAGGATATTTATATTCTATATTATACTGAAAGTTAGTTGTGAGGGGGATTTGTTATGCTGTATGACGATATATATTCATTTACTGCAACGGGAAAAATAGAAAATGATATTCAAGTTTTTTTACTAAAATATAATAAAGAGTTTACATATAAACATTCAATTTGTGTGGCAAATGTGGCAAAAAAGATTGCAGAAAAGTTTCACGTAGATAAAGAAAAAGCAGCAATTGCAGGATATTTACATGATATTAGTGGCATTTTTCCGAACGAGGAGCGGATTGCAGTTGCTGAAGAATTTGGGATAGAAATAGTGGAAGCAGAAAGAAAGTTTCCTATGATCATTCATCAAAAACTATCGAGAGTAATCGCAAAAGAAATATTTAAAGTAGAAGATGAAGCGATTTTAAATGCAATTTGTTGCCACACAACGTTGCGTAAACATGCAACGAAGATGGATTTAGTATTATTTGTTGCAGATAAAATAGAATGGGATCAAAAAGGGACACCACCATATTTAATAGAAATAAAAAAAGGATTGGGAAAATCTTTGGAAAAAGCAGCTTTTGTATATATTTCATATTTGTGGGAAAGGAAAGATATATTGAAAGTTATACATCCATGGCTAGAAGAAGCATATTGGGATTTAAAAGGAATTGTACAGTAGAAAGGACAAGGAAATGCAATTAAAAGAATATATGAATCAAACATTTCCAGGAGTTACATTAGTACCCTACTTATATTCTTAATGGGAAAATCATTTACATTTTGATTTTGGAAAAGATAAATATCAAATTGTAGAAGGAACCGACAATTTAAATACGGAATACTTTTCTCAACTATATACATATAATAAATTCTTATTTGAAGACATATTTTCAAAAGAAGATGTAGTGTTTGTAGTGACAAATGTTTATAGATTTAAAAAGGAAAATATAAAAACTCCACAGAAAATAAATGTATACAATAAATATATTAAGAAAAGAGATTTAAGATTTCATATAAGATAAGAAACGTTACCGTTTTTATTTGAAGATGAAGAAGCAGATTTATATTGTACATATCATTTTTCTTTACAATGCCTTGCGGAACATATTAAATATGAATCGCTTATACAAGTTGTTAATCATGAGGATTTCTTTGATCTATATCCTCGATTTGGACGAAAAAAAGAAATTTCTTATCCAGATGTATTTCTCATAAATGCAACGAAAGATATTGTCATGTTTATGTATGATGATAGAGGATGTGAAGTAATTGCGAAGAATAAAGAAATAATACGAGATTTATATAAGAAATACAAAGAATGGATTCCAGATTATGAACGAGAAAGTATAGATAACTTATTTAAATGACAATAGGGGAAGTGAAGTGTGTAATGAAACGTATTGCAATTGTATCTGCATGGGAACCAGAACTGACGTATTTGCATCAACATTATCCAAGTGAACGTGTTGAAAAAAGAGCTGCTTGGGAATTTCATTTTCATACTATTAATGAGCTGGAAATTATATCAGTTGTTACTGGTGTTGGTAAAGTAAGCTGCGCTAGTTGTGTACAATTGTTAATTAGTGAGTTTCAGCCAGATGAGTTGTTTATGACAGGAATATGCGGAAGTTTATCAAACAAGGTGAAAAACGGTCATATTGTAGTCGCACTAAACGCAATACAACATGATGTTACTGCTGCTGGTTCAGGGGAAGATGTTTTTAATTTATATAACGGTAGAACAGCACCTATTGAAACAACAAAATCACTTGTAAGAAGAATAAAAAAAATACGATCGTATGATCCGATCCATTTCGGTACATTTTTATCAGGAGATCAACGTATTCGTAGTTCGGAAATGAGATATTTACTCCATACCGTATATGGAGCATTAGCAGTTGATCAAGAATTAGCAGCTTTCGCCTATGTATGCCAAATAAATAAAAAACCATTTCTCTGTTTAAAAGCTGCTTCAGATCAAGCAAATGATAAAACGAAAGAAGAACAAAAAATCTTTAAAATGCTAGCATGTGAAAGAGCATGTGAGCATTTAATTGCTTTTTTACGTGTTTATGAGATTAATGTAGTAAATAATAGATAGTTTGTTATAAAACAAATTAAGAGTGAGTTATATGTAGGGAAATGTCCGTTCATTTCAAATAAAGAGCTGAAATTTATAATAGATGGAATATATTATATGGGTACATGTTTAGTTTAATACAAGCAATTGGAGGGCAATTTTATATGATTCAATATAAAAGGTGTAGTGATGTAAATATTGATTTAGTATATGTCGATAATGACTTAAAAGGCTCTCTATGCGTAAATGAACAAGGTAAAATTAGTTTTATTTTCGTAGACAAAGGTTATAGAAATATTGGTGTTGGGATGAAATTATTACAAGTAGCAAGAGAAGAATTAAATTTATCAAGTTTATCAATTGGGTTTCCTAACAATAATTTATTGGAGGGTTTTTTAAAGAAATGTGGATTTGAAAAGAATTCTTTAGCGCAATATGAAATGTATTTATTACTCTAAGAGCGGAAAGATTTATTCTTTTCGTTTTTTATTTAGCCGTTATGTTGGTAAATGCTCCGCAATTATAATTTGTAATGAGAGGGATTTTGTTTATCCTTAAGTTATTTTTTTAATTGTCAATTTTATGCTAATAATTTTCTTTGTATAATATTCTAATTTTATGTAGAATAGATACGATGGGAGGGGATGAAATGAATAATGGATTAAAGTTTAAGATTTTTGAATTGCATTGTCTCGTTCAAAAGACTTATTCTGATATTAAAATAGCATGTGATATTGCTATTTATCAAGAAAACACTTCTAAATATTTAATTTCATTAGGATTTTTAAATAAATCATATATGACTTATATAGAAGCAAAAAGATTCTATCGTGAAAATGAAGAACTTGTAAGTGTAGAATTTGATAATTTCTTTGATATGTATGATAAATTAGAAAATGAATTAAAACAAGTTATTTCAACTGAAGATAAAAATCCTTCATTGCTACATAGCAGACTTGATCAGTTTCAGCAGAAAGTTGAAAATATAAATGACCTAATAAAAGTATTGCAAAATGCTCGTTAATGAATGCTTTTTTCTTTTTTGTATAGAAATTATGTATTAAAAACATTTTAGGGATATTACATATTGAAGAGGTGGCTTTTGTAGATTACAAAAGTCATCTTTTTATGTTAGGAATAGATTGTATACATTTTAGCAGTTTCATATAAATAATAGAAATTTATACGAGGTAAATATCATGGGAAATAAAAAAGAAATAGCTATAGTTGCATTAACAACAGGATTCGTTTTAACAAGTGTAACACCATATGGAGTAGGTCATGCAGAGGAACCTGGTCAAATGCAAGTTGAAATTCAAGAGGATTCGTTCCGTACAGGTGATCTTACACAACCATCAAAAAAGGCGCCAGAGAATGTAGTGAAAGATGCACTTAAGGAAAATACAGAGCATGCTTTGTCTCCAAAACAAGTTAGTGCAGAAACAGGAGTAGATTACAAGGTTCTTCAAAAACGTGGTTCTTATGATGGAACTACACTTGTGCGCATGCAACAAATATATGAAGGAAAAGAAGTGTATGGCCACCAGTTGACTGCTCACGTAGATAAAAAAGGTATTATTAAAAGCATTTCAGGAGCTAGCGCACAAAATTTAACACAAGAAGATTTAAAGAAACCTATTAATTTATCAAAAGAAGAAGCGAAACAATATATTTATAAAAAGTACGGAAACGACATTAAATTTATTTCTGAACCAGAAGTTAAGGCGGTTATTTTTGTTGATGAAAATCATGGGCAGGCTAGCAATGCATATCAAGTTACATTTGCTGCTACAACACCAAATTATGTATCTGGAACTTATTTAGTGAATGCTCATAATGGCGATATGTTAAAAGATATGGTACAAGAATCAAGTTTGAAAATAAGTGAAGAGTATGTTGAATCCGTTAAGGAAAATAAAACTAGCAATTTCACATCATTAACTGGAACAGGAAAAGATGATTTAGGCGTAACTCGTACATTTGGTATTTCTAAACAGACCAGTGGGAATTATGCGCTTGCTGATTACACAAGAGGGCAAGGAATTGAGACATATGATGTAAATTATAGAGATATTACAAATGAAGAAAGTTATTATCCTGGCATACTAGCAACTAGCGCTTCAACAACATTTAATGATCCAAAGGCGGTAAGCGCTCATTTCTTAGCAACAAAGGTATATGATTTTTATAAAGAAAAATATAAGCGTAATAGTTTTGATAATAAAGGAAAAAAAGTAGTTTCAGTGGTACATGCATGGGATTCTGGAGGAACAAATGATCCTGAAAATTGGGAGAATGCATTTAGTACTAATATTAATAACATTAGTATGCTTTTATATGGAGATCCTATGGTAAAAGCGTTCGATATAGCCGGTCATGAATTTACACATGCAGTTACATCAAGTGAATCTAACCTTGAATTTTCAGGAGAATCTGGGGCAATTAACGAGGCATTATCGGATATTATGGGAACGGCTATAGAGAAATACATAAATAATGGGGAATTTAACTGGACAATAGGAGAACAAACTGGATCGACTTTTCGTAATATGAAAAATCCAACTGCAATTAATTTTTCAGAAGGACTACCGTATCCCGATGATTATAGTAAATATAATGATTTAAATGGAGAGGATTATGGAGGCGTTCATTTTAACTCAAGTATTATTAATAAAGTTGCGTATTTAATTGCACAAGGCGGTACTCATAACGGTGTAAATATAAATGGTATTGGTGAAGATAAAATGTTTGATATTTTCTATTATGCAAATACTGATGAATTGAACATGACTTCTAATTTCTCTGAATTGAAATTGGCATGCCTTAAAGTTGCAATTAATAAATATGGAACGAACTCAATTGAAGTTCAAGCAGTCCAAAATGCTTTTGATGCGGCAAAAATTCCAGGAACAGTGAAAGAAAACGAAAAAACAGCAGAAAATCAAGCTCCAGAGTTAACTGTGCCGTTTACCATTACACTACGTGTAGGTGATACGTTTGATCCAATGAGAAATGTAAAAGCTGTTGATAAAGAAGATGGTGATTTAACAAATAAAGTAAAGCATAAAGGCGATGTAGATACTTCAAAACCAGGTACATACATTGTGGAATACTTGGTTGTTGATTCCCAAGGGAGAACTACAACGGCTAGACAGACTGTAATTGTAGAGGGAAATGGAGAAATATTAGATTTAGAACCTAAATTAACAGTGCCTGTTGGAGCGACAATGCATGTAGGAGATTCATTCGATCCAATGATAAAAGTAAAAGCTATTGATAAAGAAGACGGCGATCTTACTTCTAAAGTAAAAGTTGATGGTGGAGTAGATACATCTAAAGTCGGTACTTACGTATTAACGTACACGGTTACAGATTCTAAAGGTCATGAAGTAACGGCGAAACAAACTGTAACGGTTAAAGTTAGAGAAGAAGTTACAAATGAAAAACCAATACTAAAAGTACCTGCTACAACTTCAATTACTGAGGGTGATCAATTTGATCCGTTGGTAGGGGTATCAGCTACTGATAAAGAGGACGGTGACCTTACTTCTAAAGTAGCGTATGAAGGAACTATAGATACAACTAAAGCTGGTACTTATGAAATAATATATAGTGTCAAAGATTCCATGGGTAATGACGTAAATACAAAACAAAAAGTATTAGTGAAAGATAAAGAAACTAGCAAAGCTAATGGCCTTGCTAATAAGGCAAATAAGAGTAATATCTCAAACAACAGTAATAGCGATAAAAAAGAGTATACATATAAGGAGCTTCCAAAGACGGGTGTAAGTACAAATAACAGTGCAGCAATCGGCATATTGATGATTATTACAGGCACAGTACTCACTTTTGTTCGCAAATTTAGAAAGATACAAAAATAATAGTAGGGATTATTCGTTTGAAGAAAAGAGTTCATTATTCAGAAGAAATAAAGTAGAAAGTAAGTAAAACAAAATATGGATTTTTTACTTAATAAGATTTTAGTAGTTAAGCGGTGCATTTGGCTTCTATAAAAATTTGTAGTTGGATCATGTTCTGTCTACAAAACTACATTACATAAAAAACACGTTACTATTCTCATTAAAATAAAAGAATAGTAACGTGTTTTTTGGTTTGGAAAAAGCATAAATCCTATAGTTCATGAATCTGGGAGTGCTTCTAATCTGCCATTGATGAGTTACTGAAAACATTTTGTTTTAATGGAAGTTTCACTCTAAATGACAACATGAGATTTTCGATATTTACCAGGTGTTTCATTGGTGAATTTTTTGAAAATTTTAGTGAAATAACTTTGATCGCTAAAATTAAGCGAAGCGCATATGTCTGATAAGGGATAGGTGGTGAAAGTTAATAATTTCTTTGCTTCTTCGACTCGTTCACGTTGAATGTACTCAATTAATGAAATACCGACCTCTTTTTTAAATAATATAGATAAATAATCTGAATTCACATTTGCAAATTTAGCAAGTTGTTTAACAGATATTGGATTGTAAATATTTTTAAAAATATAGTTTTTGCAAATAGCAATAGTCTGTGAATGTTGCTGTGTTTTTTGTGCCTTTACACGGTCTGCAAAGGTGCAAAAAGCATTTTTTAATAAATCCCAAACAGATTCTTTGTCTTTTAAATCTTCTGTTCTTTGAATATGTAAATCATAAATTTTGTAAGCAATCCCAGATGGAAGTCCCCCTTTTATCGCATATCTAGTAGCGAGCGTGATGGATGAAATACAAATGTTTTTATGACGTCTTAATTGATGGAATGAAGATAAAGATGAAAGAGTCTCTTGTTGGAATTCGTAATAATATTTGAGTACGGTTTCTTTATCCCCGTTTTCTATAGATCTAAGTAGTTGCTGCTCTATATATAAATTATGATAAATGGATTCGTCTTTTTGCATTGAAATATATACATCTTCGTTTAAGATTCTGCTATGACTTATATGAACTGAGTCACTGTTATTTGAAAAGGTGCTTACATCTGAATTTTTTTTATAGAGAATGTTATAAAACAATATTGCTATATTTACAAAGAAATTTTGATCTTTCACTGACAATGAAAAATAACGGTCTCTTGTTCTTTTATAATTCGGAATAAAATTAAGGTTACTATCCACTTTACTTGTAGAAAAATTTACATGTGCCATGGGCCCAATAATAATAGTACCGTTCACCATATAATCACTCTTTATGTGAATTAAAATGAAGTGCCCTAGATGTTCGTGAGTTCTGAAGATGGGAGAATTATATGTATCATTTCTTTGAAAAAGCATATGTAACTGTTCTATTTTTGATGTATACAACGAATGTGAATCATTTTTTGATTTAAATTTTAAAAGAATATTGTTGTTACAATCTAAAAAACAAACTGGAATTTCGAAAGATTGGAAAAACATATTGCAAATGTACTCTATCTCAACTAGACTGAGCTTTTTAGTCATATTCTTCCTCCTTACAGTTATGCGTGATAGTTGAATAATTATATATTCCTTTTTTCATAAGTAGAAACGGAAAATCTTTATCAATAAAAAATATAAATAAAAGTTATAAACTTCTAAGAATAATACCATAATTTAACATGAATAGCACATATTATTTGAATATACAGGTAATAGTTTTGGACAGTAGCGTAAAATATGAATCGTCACACTTATTTGTTGGTTATTACTTATATGTATCAAAAAAGGATTAAGATTGGATTTTAAATAGGGATAGGAAGGGAGAAATGAATGGATTGACAGTAAGTGATTAGTCGAAATTAGCAGTGAAAGCTATTATGTAACAATGTAATAAGTCTTGAAGTAGAGATATGAGGGTAATTCAGGGGAGAAAATTACATATATCATGCAGAGAGACAACGTAATAATAGAAGATAAGAAAAGTGAATAAGTGATTGTAAACAATGGATTGTTGGACGACTATGTTTTATGTTATTGGTTTAAATCTGATACTTGGCACACTATTGCTTGTAAGAAGGTAATAGTAATAAAGAGATTTTTAAAATGATACAAGTAGTAAAGGGGAAAAGAGAAATGAAAAAAATATTTAGTGTGCTTTTAGTGTTTTTCTTAACATTTTCTACATGGTCTAGTGTATTAGTAAAGGCAGATTCACCATCTAAAGGTACTTTAACGATTCATAAGTATGAACAAGAAAAAGATGGAGCGCAGGGACTAGAAGGTAATGGTTCTGCAAATCAAGAGGTGCCAAAAGATGTGAAACCATTAAAAGGTGTAACGTTTGAAGTGAAAAGGGTTGCTTCTTTTGAAAAAATTTCAAACGATGGGAAAATCGTAAAAGAAGACGTGAAACCTGTAATGGGAGCCACTCCAAATCAAGTAGTAACAGATGATAACGGACAAGCTGTATTAAAAGATCTTCCGCTAAGACGTTATGAGGTGAAAGAAGTGGCAGGACCTCCACATGTTAATCTAAACCCCAATACGTATACAGTGGATATCCCATTAACGAATAAAGAGGGTAAGGTGCTAAACTATGATGTTCACATGTATCCCAAAAATGAGATTAAACGTGGTGCAGTGGATTTAGTAAAAACTGGTGTAAATGAAAAAGTATTAGCAGGTGCAGTATTCTCTTTATTTAAAAAAGATGGTACAGAAGTGAAAAAAGAGTTAGTAACAGATGCTAATGGTCATATTCGCGTGCAAGGATTGGAGTATGGTGAATACTATTTCCAAGAAACAAAAGCTCCGAAGGGCTACGTAATAGATCCAACTAAACGTGAGTTTTTTGTTAAGAATTCCGGAACAATTAATGAAGATGGAACTATTACTTCTGGTACAGTAGTTAAATTAGAAGTGAAAAACTATGAAGAAGCAACTATTGATAAAAAGATTAACGCAAAATTGGAAGCGTTACCAATAAATCCGCTAACTAATTATAATTATGATATTAAAACATTAATTCCTGAAGACATTAAGGAATACAAAAAATATGTGGTAACAGATACTTTGGACAATCGTTTAGTGATTCAAGGAAAGCCAATCGTGAAAATTGATGGAGCAGAAGTAAATGCAAACTTTGTTGAGCTAGCTATAGAAGGTCAAAAAGTAACAGCTACAGTAAAAGATTTCACAAAATTAGATGGTAAAAAAGAATTTCATTTGCAAATTAAATCCCAAGTAAAAGAAGGGGTACCATCTGGTTCGGAAATTTTAAATACAGCAAAAATTGATTTTACAAATAAAAATGATGTAATGGGAGAAAAGGAGTCTAAACCTGTAGTTGTTGTTCCAACAACTGGAATAATTGAGTTAACAAAAATTGATGGTGCTAATAAGAATAAATTAAAAGGTGCAGAGTTTGTACTTAAAGATCATAATGGAAAAATAGTTGTCGTAGCAGGAAAAGAAGTAACAGGTGTATCTGATGAGCATGGTGTTATTAAATGGTCTAACATTCCATATGGAGATTATCAAATTTTTGAAACGAAAGCACCGACATATACAAAAGAAGATGGTACAAAAGCTTCTTATCAATTATTAAAAGACCCTATTGATGTAAAGATTAGCGAAAATAATCAAACGGTTAAATTAACGATAGAAAATAATAAAAGTGGATGGATTCTTCCGGTAACGGGTGGTATAGGAACGACTCTTTTTACTGTAATAGGCCTTACTTTAATGCTTACAGCGGCACTTGTTTTCTTTAGAAAAAAATTTGCTAGAAATTAAGATTTTAGGAACATGTAACTATATGAAAAGGGGAGAAGCAAAATGCTTTCCTCTTTTCGATATTTAAGCATATACAGAGGTGGAAATATGAAACGAAATCTTGTTTTGGGGGGTATTTTTTTATTTGGATTAGGTATTTTTTTATATCCTACTATTAGTAATTGGTTGGCGACCCGTGCACATTATTCTGAGATTAGCTCTTACGATAAGAAGATTAAAGCGCTACAAAAGAAAGAAGTCGAACGTAGGGAAAAAGAAGCAGCCGAATATAATAAACAAGTTCAAACTTCCATGAAAACATTTACAGATCCATTTTCTGAAAAAAAAAGTAATCATCAAGCGTATGCTGATGCGTTAAATTTAGGAGATGTAATGGGGTATATTGAAATATCGAAAATTAATATAAAACTGCCAATCTATCAAGGGACCTCTGAGGAAGTATTGAGCCGCGGGATAGGTCATTTAGATTTTTCTTCGCTCCCGGTAGGTGGAGAAAATACCCACACTATTTTAACAGGGCATCGTGGTTTACCATCAGCAAAATTATTTACAGATTTAGATAAGTTGAGTGAAGGAGATCTTTTTTTTATTCATTCTTTAGACAAAGTTCTTGCTTATAAAGTAAATCAAATTAAAGTAGTGTCACCACATGAAACGGACGATCTACAAATTGTAGAAAATAAAGATTATACAACTTTAATTACGTGTACGCCTTATGGAGTAAACACCAATAGATTGCTAGTTCGAGGTGAGCGTGTGGAGTTAAACGAGAAAGAAAAACAAAAAGTGAGTACAGAGATATTTATATTTAATAAGTGGACTGTAATAGTTACAATCCTATTGTTATGTGTGCTTCTAGTCGTAATTTATAAGAAAAAGTTAACTCGATAGAATGTATTTATCCTGCATTAATGGGAAGTGGGACCGGAAATTCAAAGATAAGTAAAGACGGTATATAGGGGATGAAGTAAATCATCATTAATAAAAATTCATTTTATTCGACTATAGAAAAAAACGGTAAAGGTGGGAACAAAGGAATTGAGGCTACGATTAAAGCTGGTAAGTATTCATTTTATTGTTTTGTTAATGTTAAGTGTAAGTTTTGTCGTATATGTACCAAAAGAAGCATATGGATCCACGACTACCTTAGAAGGTCTAGGAGATATATCGCGTTATAATGCTGTTGTCTTTGGTAACCATAAAGCAATAGGTGGCGACATTGAAGGAGCAATTGCAGTTCAAGGTGATATGGATGCATCGGGGTATACGATTGTAGGTGCAGCAGCAGGAACATCTAATATAGTAGGTGAAAAATGGGTTGATGAGAGATATCCGTCCTTGTTATTGTCTGGAAAACTAAAAAAATCAAGAGAAGAATCTTTTATCATTCAAAACGGAATAGTCGTAATGACAAAAGAGAGTGATCCAGATCGCATCATACAATCTTCTTATGATCGTATCGTTTATAAAGAAAAACTAGAAATTGACGCGAAATTTAATGAATTTCGCAATATAGTGAACCAAGTTAGTAAAAATGCAGGTCAATATAAAACGAATACCCCAATTCCAAATATGAGTCATGGAATCGGAAAAGATATAAACAATCCTAATATTTATGTTTCATCAGAATTGACAGGGAAAATCAGTGTAGATATAAGAGATGTATTTTTGCCCAATGCTAAGGACAAAGATTTAATTGTAATGTATTCAGATGCAATAGAAGTTACATTTAAAAATGGGTCTATTCTATATGACACGAATAATATTGGAAAGGCTACAGATATAGTTCCTACATCACAACCATATTCGCCTAATTCCCCGTTTACTGAGCTATATGGGAAAATGATTTGGGTTTTTCCAAATGCGAAAAAAATTACAACAGAGGGATATGGTGTCGTTGGGAGTGTGTTTGCTCCCAATGCTGTATTAGAAACAAAAGGCGGTTCGATTAATGGACAAGCATTTGTCGGTGCGGTACAACAAACTGGTGGATTTGAATTTCACAATTTCAAATTTAACTGGCAACATTGGAACAAGCCTAGTATAGGAAAAGTGAAAATAAAAAAGGTTGATAGTAATAATGGTAATAAAAAATTGGTGGGAGCAAAGTTTCATATAGAAGATTCAAAAGGAAAAATAGTTGGAGAACTATTAACAAATGAAGAAGGAGAAGCGATATCAAAAGACTTACCAATAGGAAACTATATCCTTGTAGAAATAGAAGCGCCAAAAGACTATGAATTATTAAAAGAAAAAATAACTGTAAAAATAGAAAAAGATGCAGTAGTAGAAATTAAAATAGGAAATAAGAAATTGCCAGATCCAATAGGAAAAATGAAGTTAGTGAAAGTAGACATAAGTGATAAAAATAAAAAGCTAGCAGGGGCAAAGTTTCATATAGAAGATTCAAAAGGGAAAATAGTTGGAGAACTAGTAACAAATGAAGAAGGAGAAGTAATATCAAAAGACTTACCAATAGGAAACTATACCTTAGTGGAAGTAGAAGCACCTAAAGGTTACGAATTATTAAAAGAAAAAATAACTGTAAAAATAGAAAAAGATGCAGTAGTAGAAATTAAAATAGGAAATAAGAAATTGCCAGATCCAATGGGGAAAATGAAGCTTGTGAAAGTAGACATAAGTGATAAAAATAAAAAACTAGCAGGAGCAAAGTTTCATATAGAAGATTCAAAAGGAAAAGTAGTTGGAGAGTTAATAACAGATGAAAAAGGAGAAATGATATCAAAGGACTTACCAATAGGAAACTATACCCTAGTGGAAATAGAGGCACCTAAAGGTTATGAATTATTAAAAGAAAAAATAGCTGTAAAAATAGAAAAAGATACAGTAGTAGAAATTAAAATAGAAAATAAGAAATTGCCAGATCCGACTGGGCAATTTGAAATTGAAAAAGTTGATGATAAGGATAGTGAATTAAAGCTAAAAGGCGCTGTATTTCAAGTGTTAGATAAAGAAGGGAAAGAAGTTAGTAGATTAATAACGGATGAAAAAGGAAAGGTAATTTCCAACCAATTAGCAATTGGAAAGTATACGATTAAAGAAATAAAAGCACCGAACGGATACATGTTACTTAGGGATCCAATAGAAATAGAAATTACAGAAGCAGTAAAGACACAAAAAATAACAGTGAAAAATGCGAAGAATAATTGGGTAATTCCTAATACTGGTGGGAGCGGAACAACAATTTTTTACGTAATTGGTATTATGCTAATGTTTGGTGTGCTATATTTCTGTAAGAAAAATCGTATATTATGAACTAATTTTATAGAGTTAGACAGATCGTTGCGTTAGAGAGTTTTAGGGCATGAGTTCGGTATTGTACTGGACTCATGGTACTACATTTGTTGAAGGAGGAAGGATAATAGTAAACATAGAATATATTAATGAATTAAAATGTTTAAGAGGTGAACATGGTGGCAATAAAACAAGACGAAATTAAAGTAGTTGTCGGAGCTGGAGTGTTTAATAATAATCCAGGCTGGATTCAAACGCAAGAAGATGAACTTAACTTACTAGATAAAGCTACGTGGGAAGAAAGATTTGAATACAACTCTATTTCAGCTATTTTAGCTGAGCATGTATGGGAACACCTTACTTTTGAAGAAGGTGTAAGAGCAGCTGAAATCTGTTATGAATTTTTAAAACCATCTGGTCATATTCGGTGCGGAGTCCCTGATGCATTCTTTCAGGATGAGGTATATCAAAATATAGTTCAAATAGGGAGACCCGGTCCAAAAGATCATCCAGCAGCAAGTCATAAAATCGTTCATAATTATAAAACATTAACGAAAATGTTTGAAACTGCTGGATTCGAGGTAGTTTTACTTGAATATTGTGATGAAAGTGGTCGGTTTTATTACAATGAATGGGATGCAAACGACGGTGTTATTTTCCGTTCGAAAAGGTATGATTCTAGAAATAAAGGCGATAAACTTGGTTTTCCATCGCTAATTGTCGATGCGATTAAGCGCTAATCATTCAACAAAAAAAGGAGTTAATCCTATGATTTCATAAGTCGCAAATGCGGCTTTTTTATTTGTACGTAAATCTATATTTAATTTTCAATACTATATAACTCGATTTAGAAAATATTTAAGTTTTTCTCAGCGTCATTCACTTTAAATTAACACTTCGTTGACATAAATATTTATTTTATATTTATATTCGTGTAAAATGAAATGGGAACATATATTCTGTATAAGGGGGCAATCAAAATGATAGCTGAAATTGGGAAACTAACTGATGGATATATTGTAAAATTTGAACGCGAATTTCCATATACGGTAGAGGAAGTTTGGTCTGTATTAACAGAAAACAGTAAGCTGAAAAAATGGATGTCCAATTTACAGATTGAAAGCCTTAAAACTGGTGGAATAATAAAGTTCGACATGATGGACGGTTCATTCATAAATATTGATATTTTAGAGTGTCAACTAAACTCAGTACTTGAATTTACTTGGGATAAAGACCGTGTCCGATTTGAAATACATAAAGAGGAAAATAGTACTCTTTTATTCCTTAAAGAGTACATTAATGAATTAACAGATCATACACCGAGAGATATAGCTGGTTGGCATATTTGTTTAAATCTTTTTTCTTGCGTTTTAGAAGGAGAAGAGAAAGAATTTTCTAAAGATGAATGGCAACAATGGTTTGAAATATACAAGGGTAAGATTCATGAAGTTAGAGGGTAATTACATAATAGGTAATATTCATTATGTAATTATTATATTGCAAATATGTTTTTAATGAGAAATAAGAATAGAGGTTCATATGAAGGTAAATCAATTGATTGCTAGTCGCGATCGAATCAATAAGTGAATTTTTATAACCTAAAGAAGGAAGAGGATATAAAAGTAAATAAAGAAATATAATTCAAACGTTATAAACAGTTGACCCTCACACAATGTCATTGTTTAAAATAAAGTTGAGCTTCAAAGTAGATGTAACTTATAGGAGGAAATCATGTTTAAAATAGGGGATTTTTCAAAACTATCTTCCATTAGTATACGAATGTTGAGACACTACGATAAAGTGGAATTACTACAACCAGTAAAAGTCGATGAGCAGAGTGGATATCGATTTTATTCAGCAGACCAATTAAAAAAAGTAAATCAAATTCAAACGTTAAAAGCTATGGGGTTTAATATTGCTACCATCAAAGAAATAATAGAATGCGATAATATAGATACCATAAAAGAGCAATTTTTTAATCGTAGTGCTCAAATTAAAGAAGACATGAATAATCTCCAAAAACAATTACGTCTCCTCGAAGACTCAATGAAAACGATGAGAGAGGATGTTGTTGAGATGAATTATCATGTTTCCATAAAAGAAATTCCAGAAAGAACTGTAGCTAGTGTTAGAAAGATTATTCCATCGTATAATTGCGAAGGTGATTTATGGAGTATATTAATGCAAGAAATTCAAATGAAAAATATTAGTATTGCCCATCCGAGTTATAGTATTGCGGTTTTCCATGATCGTGAATACAAAGAAAATGATGTAGATATAGAAATACAGCTAAGTATTCTTGGTAAGCACGAAAATACAAAAGACGTTACATTTAAAAATATGAAATCAACCAATGTAGCTTCTATAACAGTTAATGGAAGTTATGAACAGATGACAGCTGTAAATGAGGCTGCAGCAAAATGGATTGAGACAGAGGGTTACAAATTAGCAGGCCCGATGTTTAATATTTATCATGTGAGCCCAGCAATGGAATCCGATCCTAATAAGTGGGTTACAGAAGTTTGTTATCCAATAAACAAATAAGTAATAAAAAAAGGCATGTTTTATGCCTTTTTTATTTTATTAATATCTCTAAATATATAAATCTTAATCTTTACAGTTTTCGTATCGGACTATATAAGGCAATAAAGACTTCAATTATTTTAGTAAAAGCAGCTAAAGCAAATATAAATACAGGATTGTAGGCTGAAATAATTCCACCTACTAATGCCCCCAATGGCATAGATAATCGTGTAAGTACACGAGAAAAACCTAAAACACGTCCTTGCAAATTGGATGGAACAGTTTCCTGCCGAATTGATGTAACAATCGTATTCCATGTGATATTACATGTCATCGCGATTCCGAAAGCAATTCCGGGAGCAAGCCAATATGTACTCCACAAAGCAAATGTTAACCCAAGCGCTCCTAAAAATAGGAGTAAAGGAATAAGTACACCACGTCGAAATTTCTTTTCTAAAGGAACGGCAATTAAGCTTCCTAAAAGCCCACCTATTCCTATTAAAGTATAATTATAGCCACTTTGTGCGGAGGTAAGATTTAATGTCGATAATAAATAATACATAAGTACACCTAAAACAGCACTTGCTCCAAAGTTACCTACCATAGCTTGAAGTGACAAAGCTATATTTAACCGATCATTTTTGAGCCATTTAAAACCATCAAACAAATCATTTAGTACATTTTGCAATGTTTTTTTATCAGTATTCTTTTTATTTAAGTTTTTCATAGAAGGTAATATAATCACAGCAATTAATGTAGCAATAAATGAAAGAACATTAATCCAAAGTACTTGAAAGCCGCCAATAAAAGATATGAAAAGCCCAGCTATGATTGGACCAAACAAACTAGCCAATTGATTAACCATTTGATATAAAGAATTAGCCTTCGTTAATGATGCACCTGCGATGTGTGGAATGACTGTAACAGTTGTTACATCAAAAAGCATGGACATAACTGCTAAGATAAAAGTAATTACGTATAAATGCCAGACTTCTAATAGATGTAATGCATGTAAAATTGGTACGAAACTTACTAAAATAATATTGGTAATATCCGCCATCCAAAGTAACTTTTTTCGATCATATCGATCAACTAGTACACCAACTAAAGGGCCAAATAAAACGATTGGCAATACGTTAACAGCAAATAAAGAACTCATAATTACAGCTGAACCAGTTAATTGATAGGCAATCCAAGGCAGTGCAAAAGTATATAGTGAATCCCCGATTCGTGAAATGAGTAAACCAAAAATAAAAATCTTGTATTCTTTTGAAAAAGTTGTCTTGATAGTTAATCTTCGTTCTTGTACAAATTTCACAATTGTATGACCTCCCTTTTTTATAGAGGAACTTGAAAATAATCCGTCCAATACGTATTAAATATAGAATTCTGTAAGAAGTTGTTGAATCCTACTTTATAATATTGATTTTATATAAAATTGTAGGGAATAGAAATTAGGGCGGTTTTTATGCGAGGAGGCGGAATGATTCGAGAACAAAAGGGGTTGCTGGATAAAGAGTTAATCTTACGACCTTTTCCACAACTTTTGTTTTAGCAGAACTAATAAAAGAGAATCCTATATTACTTCAGCGATGTTTAAATTAGCAACAAAAGCCACTGTAATAAGGGGCTTTTGTTGCTAATAATTTAATGATATGTGTACCCTCCATCTGGAAATAATACATTACCCGTAGTAAAACTATTTTGCATTAAATATAGAACAGTATGTGCAATTTCATTATTATGGCCAGGCCTTTTTACAAGAGAAAGAGATTTATAAGATTCATAAGCATTATCAAGAAATACCACCTAAAGTAGAATATAGCTTAACTGAACATGGAAAAACAGTCAGTACTGTTTTGGATAGTATTTGTAGTTGGGGAAGAAGACATTTAGAACATATAGTTAAAGATAAACTATAAAATTATTATGTAAACCAAATGTAGTGCGAAGTTAAATGTTGTTTTAATAATTTTTATTTTATAATATATAATTAAACAGTGTTGTAGGTTATATTACATATTTAATTTATTTTTACAAAGGGGAAGTAATAAGATGAACGAATTAGAGTATAAAAGCTTCTATGATAAAGTAGGAAGATTAAATGGATGGGATTTTAGCAAAATAAAATGTGAAACTGTAGGAGATACATGGGACTTTTATAGTGAGGTAAAAGAAAGGTGTAAACCATCACATATTTTACTTGATGTTGGTACAGGCGGAGGAGAAAATGTACTTAACATAGCATCTTCGGCTAAATTGTTAATTGGAATTGATAATTCTAACGGCATGATTGAAACGGCACATTCTAACTTGAAAAAATCAGGTGTACAAAATGTTGAGTTTCTTCAAATGGGTTCTGAAGCTTTAACATTTCCGCATGCCCATTTTGATATTGCTTCAAGTTGTCATGCTCCGTTTCTAGCATCTGAGTTAGCAAAAGTAATGAAAAAGGGTGCCTTTTTCTTAACACAACAAGTAAGTGAGAATGATAAATTAAACCTGAAAGAAGCATTTGGCAGAGGACAATGCTTAGGTGAACGAGATGGCACTTTAAAAGAAAAGTATATGGATGAACTTATTAGTGCAGGATTTGATCTCGTGCAAGTACGCGAATATGATGTTACTGATTATTACAGTACGCCTGAAGATCTTATTTTCTTATTAAAACATACACCTATTATTCCTAGATTTGGAGAAGAGGAAGAGGATTTTACTATTTTACAAAAGTTCATTGAAACGAATAGTTCTGAAAAAGGGATTCGTACAAATTCAAAAAGATTTATGATTATCGCTGTTAAATTATAATATATTTTAGTGTAAAAGCTGCTTTTCATTTAAAGAAAAGCAGCTTTTTGTGTGGAAAAGAATGCAGGAAATGAAGGTTTTGAAACGTTACTATATTAACAATGAAAAATTAAACGTACATATTACTGAATGGGGGAATAAGGATAAACCTGTTATTTTTTGTTTACATGGATTAGGAAGTACGAGTTTAAGTTTTATAGAAATTGCTGAGGAATTAAAAGAAGAGTATAGATTTATCTCCGTTGATGCACCTGGACATGGTAAAACACCGCCCTTTGAAAGAACGGAAGATTATGAGATGCCCAATTTAGCAAATTGGTTAAATGAAATAATAAATGAATTGAGAATCGAACACTTTTATTTTCTATCACATTCATGGGGAAGTTTTGTAGCGTTATTTTATTTGTTACATCATCCAGAAAAAGTACAAGGAAGTATTCTTATTGATGGTGGATATCAAACAAAAAGGCTTCAAGAAGAAACGTTGGGAGAAGAAATTGCTTATTATAAAAAGGACTTTGATGAATACGTTTTTAATAATTGGGACGAATTTTTCAAAAGTGAAAAAGAAGCTTATACTAGGTGGTCTTCATTGTTAGAAGTTGCTGTAAAGGACCTAGGGGTCGAAATGGATAATAAAGTATGGTGACATGCCAGGGGGAATACAGCTAGTAATATAATAAGAGGTATGCATAAAGATGAAACGATAGATATATATGAGAAGCTGCCGGCTAATATTGTATTACTTCGAGCTACAGTTCCACAAGTTTGGGCGGATTATAGAGATAAGACAGTAAATGTTTTCAAAGAGAAAACGGACAGTATAGTAAAAGTAATTCCTGATACTACACACATGTTGCACGGGGATAAACCAGAAATTGTTATAGTAGAAATAAAAAATAATTGGAGCTAACATATTCATACTAAAGTTGTAGTTTCTATATAAAAAATCCACCCTTCCGTTTGATTTTATCTATTTATAAGTGTAATACAATACGAATAGATAATAAGAAATGAGGGGGAATGTAAAGTGATTACACATATATCAGATATAAAACTACAAACGGTTTCCATAGAAGGGGTAAAACAAGTTTATAAGGACATATTATCTTTTCCAATAAAAAAAGAAACAGCATCCTTCATTCAATTTGAAGTAACACCTTATACAACAATTAGCTTTCAAGAAGTGTATGAACCAATTGTACCTGCACATTTTGCTTTTGAAATCCCATATTCAAAATTTCATGAAACAGCAAGATGGCTTGAGGAGTCTGGATTACTCATTGCGAAATGGAAAGATGGTCATATAATTGATGAAGAGGATGGTCGATTCAATTTATACTTTAAAGACGGAGATGGAAATCTTCTTGAAATTATTGCACATAGTTATGTTAAAGAGGATGTATTAGTACCACACTCACCTTTAAACATTTTATACGTACGGGAAATTGGTCTTCCTGTTAAAAGTGTACCTATTTTTAGAGAATGGCTGAAATTAAATTTAAATATGAAAACGATGGAAGAAGGGGATATTTTCAGCTTTGTTATAGGTGGCACTGCATATATCGTCGCGACTTGGTGGCAGAGACCTTGGATTCCAATCGCGATGAAAGCTTTACCACCGAAAGTGCACGTTTCTTTTGGAACACCGGATCCCGCATTTTTACAGCGAATCCAAATTAACTTTAAGAAAAATAATGTTCCATTTGAATGTAAACATAATGAAGTGTCATTTATTGAGCAGGGATATACATTTTCTATTGTGTATATACCAGAGTTTCATTCAGATATTCCTAAACAAATAAACTTACCGCTTTCTATATAGTTATAGAAAGCGGTAAGTTTATTTTGTTTTAAGGAAAATTAAAGTCTAGTTATTATGTTGATTTAACATTTGAGCTATTCCTTGACCAAATGACCAATTCTCCATCGGTGTCTCGTGTAGTGTAATGAAAACATCAGCAGTAGAGATTTGTAGAATATTAGCTGTACTAGTGGCTATAGCTTTATATAAATCTTTTTTTTGATTAATTGTTCTTCCAGGTCCACATGTAATAGAAACATAAATCATATTATTGGATCGTTTTAATGAACCTTCTAAAAGATAAGATGAATTATAAAAAAGTTGATGAGAAGGATAAGGTAAAAACATTTGAAAATAATCATTTTCAGGAATATTGAAATGTTCAATTAACGAATGGTGAATTTGATTGCTTACATTTTTTAATAACTTATTATCGGATAATTTTTCAGGATGATAAACGGTGACAAATGGCATAATAGAGGACTCCTTTCCTTTTGATTTCATTTTACTTCCAATGTTTCCATTTGTATAATTGAAAATATATTAACTAATTATCAATAAAATCGATGAAGATGGTGTATGAAATGGAAATGAAAGAGTTACTTACATTTAAAAAAATTATTGAAGAAGGAACGTTTTCACAAGCTGCTAAACAATTAAACTATGCACAATCAACAGTAACAACACATATGAAAAAGCTGGAAAATGAAATTGGTTTTCTGTTATTTGAAAGAGGATGGGATGCAAGATTAACAGAAGAAGGAAAACTTTTTGCAGAGGAAGTAGAAAACTTAGTAACACATTGGGAATATTCAATAACTCAAGCACAACGTATTAGTAATGAAGAGAAAGGGAGTTTGAGAATAGGCCTATTAGAATCCGTTGCTAAAAGGTTAATACCGATAATATTAAAGTTTTTAAATGCTGAAAAACCATACATACATTGTGATTTTGTAGTGGGAAATACAGCACTTTTATCAGAAATGATAGAACATAATAAGATTGATTTTGCGGTGTGCGGAAATAATGAAAATAAATCAAAGGTACAATTCACCCCAATATGTGATGAACAGATTGAATTTATAGTGAATAATCCCAAGCATCCTTTGTTACAAAAAGAATCCGTTGAAGCATTTGATATTATAGATTATCCAGTTATTGTAGGAGAAAGTAATTGTTATTCCTATCAATCTGTAAGTTCTTTCTTGGTAGAAAACAATTTATCTTTTAAAAGAATTTACAATTGTAGTGCTTTAAACCTCATTCCAGAAATGCTTTTTGAAAATGCGATAGGAATTATCCCGAAAGGTACAATTTTGAATGAAGAAATACTATCTTTTAAGATTAAGGACTTTAATTCTAAAATCCCGATTGGTATATTAATTTCTACTAAAAATAACAATTATTTAAGTCAAACGAAACAAAACATTATCAACATCATTAAAGTCGCCCTATAATTATGCTAAAAAATTATAGGGCTGTTTTCGATGCGTACTTTTCTTTTAGCATTTCAAAGATTTTTGTAATAATAGGATTTATGTGAGTAGAAGGATTTCCTAACATTGCAGTGAATTTAAAATAGGGGTGTAGAATACTATATGGTTTAAGGAGGGTGAAACTTGAACTTAGGTGAGCCAATGGCTAAAGGAAATACAGCGGAAATTTATCTGTATGATAATAAGATTGTGAAGTTATTTAAAGAATATCTTCCAGGTACAGAGTCTATGAATGAAGCAAAAAAACAAAAATATGCTTATTCATGCGGGCTGCCAGTTCCAAACGTATTTGAAGTGACAAAGATACACGATAGACAGGCAATTATTATGGAATATGTAAAAGGAGAGAACATTGGTGATCTCCTGCTTAATAATTTGAATGAGGCAGAGCGTTATATCGGCCTTTGTGTTAATGAGCAAAAAAAGATCCATGCTATACGTGTGAATACAGATGAAATGGAGTTAATGAGGAAAAGGTTAGAGCGTCAAATTAAATCTGTACAAAAATTGGATGAAAGCAAAAAGAAGAATATATTACAAAAATTAGATTCTATTACATTTAATTTTAGGCTATGTCATGGAGATTTCCATCCATTTAATTTGATTTTGAGTAAGGAAGAGAAAGTGAAAGTTATAGATTGGGTAGATGCTAGTTCAGGTGATATTCGCGCAGATGTATTTCGAACATACTTGTTGTACTCACAATCTTCGGTAGAATTAGCTGAAATGTATTTACATATATATTGCAGTCGTAACGGCATATCAAGAGATGAAGTTTTTCAATGGGCTCCTATTATTATTGCAGCTAGATTTTCTGAAAAAGTATCACCGCAAAATGAAGTGTATTTGAAAAGATTATTGAATCAGTATTTATAAGTCATAAAAAAGGTTGTCAGCTAATTAATAAATGCTGTTGTTTAACCAAAGTTTCCTTGTAGTTAAACAACAGCGTTCTTAAATATTGATATAGGTATTCTTATTTTCGATCTTCATCCTATAAAGGTTCATAATCCGTACTTGTTCCTCCGTTAATTCTTCTTTATCCCAATACATATGCATTAAGCTATATTCAAAAATCTCCTTTAATTTAATAAATAATGGAAACTTGTCTATCATCTCTTTTGGTAGTTCATTTTCCTCTTGGTAGCCTTCAAATAGTGCTTTTGTAATAGAATGTTCATAGTCAATGATATTCCCATTTCCAGCAAATGAATATTCTATCGCACTATAAATAGGAACGGCTAAATCGAATATGTAAAAATGTTTTTGGAATGAATCCAAGAGAATACCAACGAACAACATGCCTATTCAATCATTTGTTAAACTCAATATAAATAAAGAAGGGGAGTTCAAAATGAATATTTCTAGAAAATTAGAGGTTGAACAGTTACGTAATAAGAATAGTGAGCTATTTGATAAAGATGTACTTAACATATTGAATGGTCAAATGATGTATGAAGAATTTAAAACGGAGGAGCTAATGGGTGAGTCTGATTATGCTCCATTTAACGAGGCCATGTGTGTAAATAGCGCTACTGCACAAGTTTTTGATGAAGAGTTTATTAAAATAAGAGCAGAAGGTCATAACAGTTCAGTCGAAAATTATGCAAAAAAAGTTATAGATCCGTTAGAAAATCTATTTGCGAAAAAGTATAAATGTATTGTTTTATGGTTCGGTGAAGATATGTTTTGCCAAATGAATCTACTTACTTTACTTTCATACCTTGAGCAGTCGTGCTATGAAGGGAAAGTATACTTAAATAGTTTCAGGGAGGATGAATTTAAAGTAAATCAAATTGAACTTGAATTGGGGGATAATTCTACTATATACAATGAAGTATTAGTAAACCATAAAAAGACTTATCATAAAGTACCACCTGTAATGTATCAAGCTATAGATTTATATTTAGAAATGCTAAAAGAAGATAATATCGTAATGAAATTCATCTCTAAAAATAAAGGTTTATCAAATCAAGAATTATTAACAAAGTTGTTTTATCTTTTTCCAACAATCGGATATGGTGATACTCAGTACATAGAATTGATAAATAAAATAAAGAAGAAAGCTGAACCTAAAATATAGGAACAGCTTACTTCTTACAATTGTTCAAGTGACTCTAATTCGTCCTCTACAAATAACATTAGTTCTTTAATCGTTTCTCCAGAAAAATCAAAACGAATTCCAGCCGCTTCATATATTTCCGGTAAAGATTTAGAGCTACCTAATGATAAAGCTTTTTTATAATTTTCTATTGCTTGTTTAGGATTTTCTTTATATTGTTTATACATTTGCAACGCACCAAGCTGTGCAATAGCATATTCGATGTAATAGAATGGTATTTCGAATATGTGTAATACAGGTAACCAGCCAGTTGCGATCCAATTTTCATACCCTTCGATATTTACGACGTTTGATTGGTAAGTGTTATGTAATTCTAAATATTTTTCGTTTCTTTCCTTAGCAGTATGATTAGGATTTTCATACATCCAATGCTGGAATTGATCAACGATAAGCATTGGGGGTAAATATTTAACAATATCTTTAAAGAAATCTAATTTTGCTTTTATAAATTCTTCACTATTATCATAAAATGTACCCCAATATTCCATCGAAAATAATTCCATCGTCATGCTAGCGAGTTCAGCTGATTCAGAAGGGATTTCTAAATATTTTTGTAGCTCTAACTGCTTCATACATTCATTATGAATACTATGACCCATTTCATGGAGAAAAATAGTAACATCATCATGTGTATGATTGAGATTCATGAAAATGAAAGATAATCGAGAAGCAGGCAAATATTCGCAAAATCCTCCTGGCGCTTTTCCTTTACGACTTTCTAAATCTAAGCAATTATTTTCATGCATACGATTCAGTAGTATAGAAAATTCAGGGTCTAGTTTATGTAAAATATAAGAACTCTTTTCGATTAATTCACTCGCGTCTTCAATTGGTTTTAATGCTTTTTGATTTGGTGCGGTTGCTTTTAAATCCCATGGACGAAGACTATCTACTTGAAGTTCAGATTTTTTCTCATTAAATATTTTATCGATAAGTGGTACTACGTATTTACGAATAGATTCAGCAAGCTCATAGCAATCATCAGGCGTATAATCAAAACGTTCATGTTTTTTAAACATATAATCACGATAATTATCTAATTGAATATTTTTAGCCTTTTGATGACGGATTGCGATTAATTCATTTAATATATGTTGTAATGTATCTTCAACAGATAAGAATGTTGCAGAAATGAGCGTTTTTGCTTTTTTTCGTATATGACGATCTGGATCTTGTAAGTAAGACTGTAGTTCAGTAACTGTTTTTTCTTCACCGTCCCATTGTGCAGTTAAACCACCTGTAATTTCGAAGTACTCGGTTACTAGTTTATCTTCAGTTATCTCTAAATCAATGTTCTTTTCACAAAATAATGTTTGCGCATTCTTAATTCTTTTGTCTAGTAAGCTATACTTTTTTACATCAAGTTCCATTCGAAAAGGTGACTCTAAATATTTATTATCAAATGAATTTTGATAACGTTTCAAAAGAGGGCGTACATATTGTTGATCATATTCAAAAGTATCTTTTATTTTTTTATTATTTGTATTACATTGAAACGCGATATAGTGCGATGTTAATTGTTCTTCAATTTCCCAAATGACTGTAGATTGTTTTTTTAACCAGTTTTCAAGCTCTAGCTTTGAAGAAATCTCTTTATTTAATAAAGTAAAAAGAGTCTTTTCTAATTCTAGAACGTTACTAATATCAATTGTATTTAAGCGCTGCATGACATATCCCTCACTTTTTATTTACTTAAGGAAGTATTCTTCTTCTTTACTACAATCCCTTTTTTTACTAAGAAGTTTGTGCCCACTACTCCAAGAACAATCAAAATTGTTCCGATGATGTGATAGTATGCGATTTGTTCATGTAAGAATACAACACCCGCGATAATTGTAATAAGTGTAGATAAATTGCTAAAAACACTTATTTTAGCTGCTTCAATATAAGATAAGGAATAGTTTAATAGCAATGCCGTCAGCAAGGACGATAGTAACCCTAAATATAAAATTGAGATAAGAAATGTTCCATTCGTAAAAGGTTTAAAGTATACCGTTATTGTACCTTTACTTATATGGCTGGCGATTGCGATTAAATTAAAGCTAATAAAACCGATTACTGTCATAGTGTAAGTTAAATCCATTAGTTTGAATTTCTTCGTCATTTTTCGAGCTAACACATTATAGAAAGCAGATGATAATGCCGATAGCAAAATAAGAATAACACCTATGAAACTAGTTTCATGAGTTCCTATACCATTCATGATAAATATATAAATGACACCAATGACAGAAATGAGTACAGAGATTTTTTGCCATGTATTTGTATACTCTTTTAAAAAATAGGAAGCTAACATCATTGTAAATATAGGAATCGCCGCTTGTATAATTCCCGCCTCAGAGGAACTTGTATACAATAAGCCAAAAGCTTGAAAAGCAAAAAAAAGTGCTGGATAAAAAAACGCAATTGGTAAAAGAGAAAGTATGTTTTTTAATGATATATTTAACTTTACGAATCCAAAAATAATCGGAATATTTGCTGCTATGAAAGCAACTGTAAAACGATGAGCCAGAGTATCAAGAGGGCTTGTAATGGTTAGTGTTAGTTTCACGAATAAAAAGGAAAATCCAATAATAAATGAATAGAGTAAAGCTGATAAATATGCCTTTGTTGTAAGTTTCATAATTTCACCTCATAGTAACTGATTTTTTACTGGCCAGTATACGTACATATTAATCTTTCTGATCTAGTGCTACAATGTGAATAAATACAAACTGTACCGGTACAAAATAAACGTAAGAGGTGTCATAATGTATAAGTATTTACATGTTTTAAATGATTTAGAAAACATGATTCAATATGGAGAGATAAAAGAAGGAAAGAAATTACCGTCTATACGGTCACTCGTTATGCAATATAAGTGTAATAAGGCAACAGTTATACGTGCACTTCACGAATTAGAAAAGCGTCATATTATTTATTCCGTGCCTCAGAGTGGATACTACGTTGTTAAAAAATCAGGGAGTACCATAGAAAGTAACGAGATAATTGACTTTGCCTCTTCAGCACCAGATCCAGATGTTTTTCCATATTTAGATTTTCAACATTGTATTAATAAAGCCATTGATACATATAAAAATGACTTGTTCGTATATGGGACGCCAAAAGGTTTACCGTCTTTAATTCCGGTCATTCAAAAACAATTAGCAAATTATCAAGTCTTCACTAAAGAAGAAAATATTTTTATAACGTCAGGTGTACAGCAGGCGCTAGCAATATTAACTTCTATACCATTTCCAAATGAAAATGAAACGATATTAATTGAACAACCAACATATCATCTATATATTGAATATCTAGAAATAAACCAAATTCCTGTAATTGGTATTAAACGTACGAATGAAGGGATTGACTTAAATGAGTTGGAACGTATTTTTCGAACAGGTAAAATAAAATTCTTTTATACAATACCAAGATATCATCATCCGCTTGGAACTTCTTATTCTAAAGATGAGAAAGAAAAAATCGTATTATTGGCTAAGAAATATAATGTATTTATAGTGGAAGATGATTACTTAGCAGATTTAGAAACGGATTCGAAAGCTGATCCGTTATATAGCTTGAATCATAATAATCATGTCATATATTTGAAAAGTTATTCGAAGATTATTTTTCCAGGTTTACGAGTTGGTGTAGCAGTTATTCCACCGATTATTGCGAATGCTTTTTATACATATAAAAAAATTTTAGATATTGATAGCCCAATGATATCTCAAGCTGCTTTAGAAATTTATATAAAGAGTGGCATGTTTGAACGTCATAAAAATAAAATTAAATCTTCCTATCACGATAGATCTAAAAAATTAGCAGAAACACTAGAAAGAACTCATAGTGAAAACCCACTTTTATTCACATATAAAAAGCATAATACAATTGGAATTCATACTTGTTTAAAATTACATAAAACGAGTATTTCAGAAATGTTTTTCCAAAGACTAAGTGAAAAACAAATAAGTATTGATACAATTGATAAAAATTATGTGAGAGGTTTTCCGCAAGAAAGACTATTAAAGTTAAACGTATCGAATGTAAAGGAAGATAGGATTGAAGAAGGAATTCGTAAAATAATAGAGGAAATCAAACAATTGGAACATATAACCTTCCAATTTAAAAAAGAAAAAAATGAATAAGTAGCTTTGTTGTGAGACGCAAAATAATTCTTTTGTTTGTGTGTATCGCTATAATAATTGAATTTATTTTTGTAACTGAATATTATAATAAGGATGATAATTATAATCCTTCAAAGATACATGGCACGATTTATTAGAAGATAATTCCTAAAGCCAATGCTTAATTAAGGTTATGGCGGGTGTAAACCAATTAGAACGTGATCTGATCCGTACGTGGAAACATAAAGGGATTGAGCTGAATAAGAAAGAAGGAAAATTTAAAGGTCGGTTAAAGAAATACCATAAAAATCATGCAGGGATGAATTATGCAGTAAAGCTTTATGAAGAGGTAGATATGAATGTAAATGAAATTTGTGAAATTACAAATGTGTCTAGGGCCTCATTATTTAGAAAGCTATCGGAAAGGAACAGTTGATGAGTTATACTAAAAATCAGAAATATATAATAAGGGATAAATTCCATAGAGAGGTGGAATTACATGCCTAAAATTGATAATATGTTAGCGATTCTATGGATGCTTCGCTCAGATAAAAAAATTACTGCAAAACAAATTTCAGAAAAGTTAGAGATGAATATAAGGACTGTGTATCGTTATATTGATACAATTTCAACAAGTGGTGTACCTATAATTTCAGAACCAGGACATAACGGTGGATACACGTTATTAAACAATTTTATTGAGGCTCCTCTTTTTTTTGATTTTGAAGAGCAAACTTCACTATTTCACGCTGCTGTTTTTGCAGAAGAAGCCGGATATTATGGAGGTGAAGCATTAAATAGGGCCATTTCAAAACTAAGTAAATACTCAAATCAAGAGCAGGAAGCAAAGATAAACCGACATTTAAGTAGTCTAGAAGTAATAAGTCGATTTAGTTCATCCTCTATGGAACATTTTTTGAAGGAGTTGGAGCAGGCCGTAACTGATGGGTATTCAGTAAAAATTCTTTATTATAAAAGTGGGAAAAAGCAATTAAATTATAGATTGGTCGATCCGTACAGAATTATCTATTGGAATAATAAGTGGTATGTGATTGGATTTTGTCATCTTAGGAATGATATCCGTAGTTTTAGGGTAGATCGAATTGAAAATTTAATGCTAACCGAAAATAAGTTTAACCGGCCAGAAAATTTTTCAGCACGTGACTTTTTTATAAAAAATCTTCTTCCAACTATAGAAGATAAGGAAGGGATTATTTCTTTGGTTATTAGTGGGGATAAAAGTGTATTGGATGATATTTGCCAACATTGGTTTTTAGGGCATTATTTACAAGTGCGAACTTCAAATCAAGCAGTTTTTCTTCTTGAAAAAGATATGATACATACATATGTACCTTATTTACTTTTACCGTACAATAAATCTATTAAAGTTATTGAGCCAATAAGTCTTAAGAAAAGACTTATTGAAGTTCTGTCGGAATTAATAAAATTTCATGAAGTATGATAACTTCCCTGACGTTAACTGTCAGGGAAGTTATATTATAATATCCATATCAATTGTGATTGGAGTGATATGGGATGCAAACAAAAAAAGTTTTTCTATATGTATTTAATACAATGTCGGACTGGGAATATGGATATTTAATTACCGAACTAAATTCAGGAAGATATTTTAAAAAAGATTTAGTACCTTTAAAAGTAATTACAGTAGGAGCTAATAAAGAAATGATTACTACTATGGGGGGACTGAGCATAAAACCAGATATTTCCCTTGATGAATGTACTTTTGAGAGTAAAGATCTTTTAATTTTACCAGGAGGGACTACTTGGAGTGAAGAGATTCATCAACCTATCTTGGAAAGAGTTGGCCAAGCTTTAAAGTTTGGTACTATTGTTGGTGCAATTTGTGGTGCAACTGAGGCCCTTGCAAATAGGGGATACTTAGATACTAGAAAGCATACAACTAATAATTTAGAATACACTAAAATGGTATGTCCTAACTATAAAGGAGAAAAATTCTATGAGTTGAGATCTGCGGTATCTGATGCGAACTTAGTTACTGCATCAGGAATAGCTCCTCTGGAATTTGCGATGGAAGTACTGAAAAAATTAGATGTATTTGCACCAGATACATTACATTCATGGTTTAACCTAAATAAAACTCACAAACCTGAATACTTCTTTCAGTTAATGAATTCAATAAATTGATGAACTAAAAAATCAACTAAGCAGATTTATATTTGTTTAAATAGTAACCATGCTCTAGACAATGTCAAAGCATGGTTATTGAATATAACTTAAAAATGGTTATAAAGTAATGAAAATTCCTTAACTTTGTATATTCGTATTTTCCTGACGTTACCTCTATAAAAGGAAATATGATAACAATCATATACCGAAAGTGATAGAACTGAGTTATAAAAAGTAGAAGAAAAGTGTTATGTTAATAATTTTTAGAGCACCCAATTGTTGAGTGCTCTTTTTGTTTAGGACATAATTGTTTTAAATGGAAATAAACTACCAATAGATGATATCTTTAAAGTATAGCATTTATTTTGAATGGGAGTTATTGGTTTACTCGCTTGTTATTTCTTAAAATCCTATGTAGGTGTTGAGCATGTGGATGTTGTTGAGCCAAATAAAAATAGAAGAGAATTTGCAAAGAAGTTTGGTGCGAAAAACCTCTTTGATTCAGAAAAACAAATAATAGAAACATATAATTACGGTTTGGAATGTTCTGCTACAAATAGAGGGTTTCACACATTACAAAAGGCTATTAATAGTAATAGAGCGATATGTATTCTTTCTGATGGTAATATAGAAGACTTAACATTAACCGCCGAATTTTATCGAAAAGAATTGAAAATCATTGGTTCAAGTGATGGATATGGTTACCAAAAACATGCAGATTGGTTTTTTAGTCAAATAGAACAGACGCCATGGATAGAAGAGATTTTTCAATATGAAATTCATTATACTGCACTTGAGAAATGTTTTGAGGAATTAAGTCAAGGAATAATTACTCCTTTAAAAGTATTTGTCTCATATGAATAAAATGACAACGTACTTGTCACGTAGCTTACATATATTTTGTCATTAATATGATAATAAAACGAGGAGTAGCATGTACGTGTTAATTTTTAATAGGCACAACGGGTTGTTGCTCTTTCATTATGTACAAATCGTATATTATCTTTCTCAATGTACATATTAAGTAAAGTATTTAATATCACGTACATAAAAGGCGGGGTAATATGGATGGAAATAAGAAAAATGAAGAATTGAGTAAATTTAAGAAACAATGGTTTAATGAAGATAATCAACCAGTAGCTGGTATAGAGCTAGCTTTACCGCCTGATATAGGCAGCATGTTAGACTTGAAATCAGTTGATGATAAAAGTGGAGAAAGTAATAATGAATAAGTTTAATCTATAAGCATCCATTTGGGTGCTTTTGTTTTTTTGACAATAGAAAATAGATCATCAAATTCTTATTGAAAAAAGGTGGATCTAAATAGATCCATTTTCTATATATGTAAGTTTTAATTTTCACCAAAAAGTTTAAAGTGCATCTAGCATGCTAATAACATTTACCATTAAAGGATTGGGCTATTATGCATATTATTGTTGAAAGCATTACTTTAATTCTCACTGGGATTCTTGCATTAAAAATGACAGGTAGTAAATCTGTTAGCCAAATGACAAGAGTTGAAATCATTATAGTAGTATCAATTGCGCGTATTATTATAGAGCCTGTATTAAGTAGGAAAGTAGTCCCATCTATATTCGCGGCCATCATATTTGCAAGCATACTACTTATCATTCATTTCTTTGAATTGAAATCAAGGGAGGTGGAACAATTTCTAAATGGAAGTAGCATTGGCTTTTTTTATTTTCTACAAGCGTAAGGATTAATAAAATAGGGTGGATTTTAAACCAGTCATTATAATAGATATAGACTTATAATTATGCTATATTCAATGGACCTAAAGTGAATGTGGTAAAAAATTAATTTGGCATAGGTAGCCGCAGTGTAAAAGTTGATAAGTTTTTAATGTGATACTAAAAATGAGATGAAAACAAGGAGATAGAAACATAATGGAATTTTGGGAATCAAGTTTTATTGAGAAACAAACAATGTGGGGATTTGAACCTACAGAATTTGCAATTTTGACAAAAGATTTTTTTCTAGAAAAGAACATTAAGGACATATTAGTTCCCGGTATTGGATATGGTAGAAACGCAAAGGTATTTATCGAAAATAGTATAAATGTAACAGGTATTGAAATTTCGAAAACAGCGATCGATTTAGCAAGAGAAAACGGACTAGAAGATGTTAGTATGTATCACGGTTCAGTAAACGAAATGCCTTTTGATAATAAACTGTATGATGGGATATTTAGTCATGCACTTCTTCATTTGTTGAATGGACAGGAAAGAGAAAAATTTATTGAAGATTGTTATAATCAGTTAAAACCAGGTGGATATATGGTTTTTACAACTGTTTCTAAAAAAGCTCCCATGTACGGAAAAGGAAAACAGTTGGATAAAGATTATTATGAGATAATGGAAGGTGTAAAAATGTTCTTCTATGATTCTGAATCTATAAAAAAAGATTTTAATCAATATGGATTAGTACAAGTTTCGGAAATTGATGAACCAAATAAGAACATAGTAAATAAACCTTCAATCAATTTCTTAATGATAAAATGTAAGAAAGAACGATAACTAAAAGTTATTAAGAATGATTAAAGATGTTTATATATTGATTATGCACAAATAAAAAGGACAAGCATATAATATAAATACCTTTTAACTTTAAGTAACCTTAACTTTCGTTAATAGGGTATCTCAAAATCCCCAAAAGAGCACTTGCGGAAACAAGTGCTCTTTTATTTTTTTGTTTCATAAATATTTATACTTGCAAATTTCGTGCAATAAAAATAAATCTGAGAGAAATAACCATATCTTTATTATACGATTATTTCTGAACTACAAACGTTATAGCATTTGTTTTTAATTGAATGTGTCTTTCATTACGAACTATATTATAAGCTAATTCTTTTATTTCAACTTTTACTTCTTTCCATCCTTTATAAATGCTTTTTAATAGACGTATCATTTCTTCGGTTGGGAGATTAATTTCAATTAAAGCTTTTACTTCTTCATTCGTTTTTAAAACAATTTCTTGTATGTTAGAGTTAATAATTAAACAATTAATACCGCCGTTTTTTGTACCTCTTTTCATAGATTGGAGTACATTTTTAAAATCTTCTTCTGATTTGACATGTTCCAAACTTGATACTGCAACGATATAGTCATAAGTATTAGATCTAATATGATAGTTTTCAATTGCTGCTTGTTCTGTTTTTATAACCTCGAATACGTCATGTTCTTTGCTATAAATTTGTAGCTTTGTTAAAGCGGAATCAAGTAAATCAACACATGTAACAGTTCCGCTAGCATTTTTAATCTTTTGTGCAATTGGAATGCTATTTCTACCGACGCCAGAGCCAAGATCAAGCACTTGTAATTTGTTTTTCTCTTCAAAGTAGTCCATTAAATCAATAACTGTTTTAACCGGCTTGTGAAGCCAAGATCCAGTTTCAAATAGTTTATATTGTTCATAGCAAAGATCGTGATATTCCTTTTCTTCTTGTCTTATGTAATCGATACGGTTCATATTGTGTCAGTTCCAATATTTTCATTACAAAATGAATAGGTGGGGCAGCCTTTAACATTTGTTTGAATTCGAAAAATACCACCAGCATGTGGATACTGTTTTAATTCGTCATCCGTCATTCTTGTTCTGGCTGTTGTAACATATAAATCAGTTAAGTTAGGCCCACCAAACGTACATGATGTTACATATAACGCAGGAATTGGAATACTTAATATTTGTTCTCCAGTAGAGGGATTCCATCTAGTTATTTTTGAACCTCCCCAATGTGCAATCCATAAACAACCTTCTTCGTCAATTGTCATACCATCAGGTAGACCGTCATTTTCAGAGAAAATGATTACATCACTTGGATTATGAATTTCTCCAGTACGTATATTATATTGATAGCGAACCACTTTTTTAGTAGGTGTATCTATAAAGTAAAGGTATGTATGATCAGGTGACCAAGCCATTCCGTTTGAAGTATTTACATGTGAAATTTTTTTCTCTACACTTAAATTATTATGTAAACAATATAAGGAACCTGCAGCATTCATACCGTATGTATCTGTAGTACCTGCCCAGAAACGACCAGCGGGATCACATTTTCCATCGTTAAAACGATTTTCTATTAAATGTTGTTCGGGGTCAAAAATATGTGTCAGTTTTTCTGTATTTACATTAATAGAATAAAAGCCGTTTTCCATAGCTAAGAATAGTACATCCTCTAAATATGGAACAACACAGCCAATTTGTTGATTGAGAGCAATTACTCGGTTCGTATTAGCGGTAGGATTGTATATGCATAATTTTCTCTCCATAATATCAACCCAATATAAAAGTTGCTTTTTTTCATTCCAACATGGTCCTTCAGCTAAACTTGCTTTAGCATCTAAAACTAATTCTATATCACTGAACAAGATGTTCACCTCGCGTTATAAGATATTAATATAATTCGATAAGAATAGAGGTAAACCTTTTAGTCAGAGGA
This sequence comes from Bacillus cereus group sp. BfR-BA-01347, assembly GCF_022663835.1. Taxonomy (NCBI): domain Bacteria; kingdom Bacillati; phylum Bacillota; class Bacilli; order Caryophanales; family Bacillaceae; genus Bacillus; species Bacillus cereus group sp. BfR-BA-01347. The sequence goes on from NZ_JAKUGG010000007.1 coordinate 192,592, forward strand.
TATTAAGATTTATACTGTAGAAAAATGACCTTCTCACAAGTGATTAAAAAAGTGTATAAACAAGGAGAGGAAAATGCATATGATGTTTTACGAAATTGTTTGCTTTTCTTGTAAGAATATATTTCGTGTTTACGAAGGTAGTGAAAAATATAAGCGATTTAAAGAGAAACCAAAAGGGGCATATTGTTGTGATGAGTGTAGCCACAAAATTCAATTAGAAGCGATAAAGAATTTTTTTAGGTAATTAAACTAAAATTCCGGAAATCATAACTTAATTTTTATTTTAGAAGATTTTTTAAGAATAATGTCTAAATATAGAATGTAAATAAAGATGAAGTATACACAAAACAATTCGTTTAATCGATAAGTATATATTATGAAAATTGAGTTATAAAAAAAACGGCAAGCTAGAATTCGCTTGCCGTTTTTTTATAGTTTTGTATGTATTTGTATACCTTTTGCTTTTTCTTTTTCGTTCTTTACGCGTACAATTAAATTATAAGATCCAGATTTTGGTGCTTCAAAAGAAAGTAAACCTTCTTTTTGAGAAGTGACTTCTTCTTCGTAAATGACCTTATCGTCTTTAGTGATTTGTAATAAAATTGTACCCTCTTCAACGGTTGCATCAAAAGGGAATTGTACATTTCCTTGTTCAGTTTTGATCGTTTGTACATCGTAATACCCTTTCAGGGAGCCAATGTTTAAAGTTGTTTCGCCGTTTTTTTGAACCTTGGTGACTTTTACTGCTGTATTACCACATGCGCTTAATAATACAACAAGAGTTAGAATGAGAAATAAACGTAGTAATTTCATAGTGATCCCCTTTTTATCATTATAAAATTTTTCCAATGCGTAAATTAGTTTATCATTTTTTTATAAACAAATATATATATTAAAACTAAAAGTTGTTATTTAGTGATAATCTCTTATATACCATTTGGTTTCTATTAGTCTAAGAAACTTCAGTACATGTTGAATATTCAATTAATAAAATGTTATAGGAGTTAAATATTTTATCTTACTATTAGATTACTTGAATAAAAAGAAAACACCGAAAGTATATATAAAAGCAGGTACTTTCAGTGTTTTCTTTTTTACTATCGTGAATACATTTTCGGACATTCATCACCACTTGGTTCATAAAAACAATGGCTTTTAAACTGTCCTACAAATGGCTGGTTATACCATTCAGGTGAACAAGCTCCAACTGGACGGAAATACCAAAGTGCCCATCGTGCGGGCCAGCGCCATTCACCTTGCAAAACTTTTCGTGCGATTTCTTTTTCTGATTCACGAGCGCGTTGGTAAAAATACCCGTATTGTACTGCTTCGAATCCGCCGGGGCTTTGATATACAGCGTCGCGTACGGTACGGAGTTGTTTGAAATCTAAGCAATCACAAAATACACGGTTTACTACAACGCATCCAACTAACTCCTCACCTTGGCGACCTTCGCCTTCAGCTTCAGCACGAATTAAACGAGCTAGTAAATCAACATCACTTTCGTTGTATGGAATAAGGGGCATAGCAATACCACCTTTCTGTTATAGTAAAGATTGTATGTTATAAAACAATCTGCGTGCTTTTTTACATAAAAATAATATTAACTTTAAGAGGAGCTTGTATAAAAAAAGCTAATTAGTAATAGTAGATAAATATAAAAGGGAGAGGTATTATGTATCGAATTCATAAAGACCATATCATTTACTCAATGTCACCAGATAATCAGCCTTGTATCGAAGTAGAAATAGGGAGTCGTCTTGTATTTGAAACATATGATTGCTTTGAAAATCAAATTGATTCTGAAGATGTTGCGTTTCAAGAATTAGATTGGAACCGAATTAATCCAGCGACTGGTCCAGTATTTATTAATGGTGCAGAACCTGGTGATATATTAGTCGTAACGATTGAAAAAATTAAAATTGCAGAGCAGGGCGTTTTAACTACAGGTGCAAACCTTGGTGTAATGGGGGATGAGTTAAATGAAAATACAGTGAAAATTGTCCCAATACATAACGAACATGTTTTGTTTTCAAGTGAACTACAAATCCCGATTAATCCAATGATTGGTGTTATTGGTACTGCGCCGAAAGAAGAGAGCATTTCATGTGGCACCCCGCATGATCATGGTGGAAATATGGATTGTAAAGAGATAAAAGAAGGGACGACATTGCTATTACCTGTAAATGTTCCTGGTGCTCTATTAGCATTAGGCGATTTACACGCAGCGATGGGGGATGGTGAAATTGGTGTTAGTGGTGTAGAGGTTGCTGGTGAGGTAACTGTAACAGTTCAAATTATAAAAGAAAAGAAATGGCCGTTACCAATGGCTATTCAAAAAGAAAAAATGATGACGATTGCTTCAGAGAAATTGTTAGATGATGCAGCAAGTCGTGCTGTACATAATATGGTGACATTTTTACATGAAGAATTAGCAATGTCTAAAGCTGATGCAACTCTTTTATTATCGGCAGCAGGTAATTTAAAAGTTTGCCAAGTTGTGGACCCGTTGAAAACGGCGCGTATGGAATTAGGGATGGATTATGTGGAGAAACTAGGATTTACTTTTAGTAAATTTCATATTAAATAGATAAGGGACGAAAAAGGATACTTTTGTATAAAAGCATCCTTTTTTTAATTTACGGATTTTGTGAAAAGAGGTAGTATTTATTTTATATAAGTATATTTGAGATTGTGCATTAAAAAGGAGTTCAATAATGGTCAAAATTATGATTGTAGAAGACGATATGAAAATTGCAGAACTATTATCAACATATGTTGCGAAATATGGTTATCAAGGAGTTATTGTATCGGACTTTCAAAATGTATTAGACATTTTTTTAGATGAACAACCAGAGTTAGTTTTATTAGATATTAATTTACCGAGTTTTGATGGTTACTTTTGGTGTCGTCAAATTCGTGGTGTTTCTACATGTCCGATACTATTCATTTCGGCTCGTGAAGGTACGATGGATCAAGTTATGGCGTTAGAAAACGGTGGCGATGATTTTATTCCGAAGCCTTTTCATTATGAAGTTGTAGTGGCGAAAATTCGTAGTCATTTAAGACGTGCATATGGAGATTATGCACCGAAACTAGAAGAGCGAATGATTGAGCAACAAGGCCTTTGTTTATATCCTGAAAGACTTGTATTGAAACTTAGAAACGAAGAGATTGATATAACGAGAAACGAAGCTATTTTATTAGAGACATTAATGAAAAATTATCCGCGTGTTGTGAGTAGGGAAGTGTTGTTAAATAAATTATGGGATAGCGAATCTTATGTTGATGATAATACATTAAGTGTAAATACAACACGTGTGCGTAAAAAGTTACAAACGTTACATATAGAAGGTGCGATTGAAACGATTCGTAGTGTTGGATATAGATTGCATATTACTTGGGATACTGGTATAGAAAAATGATAAGGTTGTTTATACGTGATCATATACCACTTATTTGCTTTACTATAATTCAACTACTAGCTATATTTCTCGTATATTGGTTTGATGGGCATAATCACATTACAACGGCGTTATATGCAATGTTTCTAGGGGTTTTCTTTATGGGAAGTTATTTAGTGTTTCGTTATTTTACACATCGTTCTTTTTATGAGCGCTTAGCAAACCCGATGCAATCTTTGGATGAATCTGTTCAAAAATCTGATTTTGCAGCTGTATCGGCTGCTCTTCAAGAACTAGTTGAGGTGCAATATCGACATTATCAAAATCAGCTGCAAATGCAAGAGAGAAAAAATAATGACCATTTAACCTTTATGAATCAGTGGATCCATCAAATGAAAACACCTTTATCTGTAATAGAATTAATTACACAGGATGAAGTAGATTCACGTTTTGAAAGTATAAATGAGGAAACTGATCGATTAAAAAAGGGATTAGAAATGGCTCTGTATGTCGCACGTTTAGAAGCATTTACACAAGATTTTTATGTAGAAAGAGTACAACTACATAAAATAGTAAATGATTCGGTACATGAGCATAAACGGTTCTTTATCCGGAATTTTGTATATCCAGAGCTTGAAATTGATAAAGGCATTACTGTAGAAAGTGATGTGAAATGGTTACAATTTTTAATTGGGCAAATACTATCGAATGCGATTAAATATTCATCAGGAAGTAGAGAAAAGATTAAAGTGAAAGCTTGTAATGAAGGTAATACCGTTATACTTGAAATTGCTGATAATGGCGTAGGTATACCGAAGCAAGATTTACCAAGAGTCTTCAAACCTTTCTTTACAGGAGAAAACGGTAGAGGTTTTAAAGAATCAACAGGAATGGGGCTATATCTTGTATATGAAATTACAAAACAATTAGGTCATAGTGTAGAGATTCATTCAGAAGTTGATAAAGGTACGGCAGTACGAGTAATATTTTTTAATGTGTAAAAATTGATCAAGGCTAAAGAACTTTGGAGATAAGTTTTTTAGCCTTGTTTTGTATTTTTTTTTAAGTTTTCATATGAATAAACGATACAAATTAGTAAAAATTAAAGATACGAGCACATGAAATTGTAGAAATGAAAAATAATGGTTTTTGTAGTACAAATAATAATATTTACGCATACAGTATTATCATGGTACAATATGGTTACTAATGACGGAAAGGAATGATGGGTGGACGATGATTAACTAATCTTATTTTTAAATGTTGAAATTCAATAAATTTCAATTTCTAAAAAATAGGATTAGTCTGCCCAATTTCCATAGAACGGTATTGCTATTTATGTTACGTAATAGCTTATTTGGGTGTAAATATTTTAACGACTAATCCTGCCAAATTTATTTGGGAGGATTTTTTTATTCTCCCTTAATGAAAGGGATAGGTATTATGAAAGAACTATTAAAATTAAATGATGTTTATGTTGAAATAAAAGAAAATATGTTGTTAGAGAAAATGAATGTGACAGTAAAACAAGGGGATGTTATCGGATTAATTGGTAAAAACGGTGCTGGTAAATCAACGTTACTTCAATTAATAAATGGAAAGATTGAGCCTTCAAAAGGGATTGTTGAATGGCAGCAAATGAATATGACAACCGCATATGTTGAGCAAGAAATAGAATCTTTTATTAGTAATGATGTAATTGCAAAAGAAGCAGAACTTCTTGCGAAATGGGGCGTGCCAACGAACGATTTTCATACTTTAAGTGGTGGTGAAAAGCTGAAAATTCGATTAGCAAAAGGATTTGCTGAAAATCCTAATGTCTTAATATTAGACGAACCGACAAATCATTTAGATGAGATCAGTACGGGATTTCTCATTAAACAAATAAAAAACATGAAAGGTACAGTTATTGTTGTATCGCATGATCGATATTTTTTAGATGTTGTCGCAACAAAAATATGGTCAATTGAGGACAAAAAATTAATTGAGCATAGTGGTAATTATACGAGCTACATGAAAGCACGTGAGCAAAGAAGGAAGTCGCAGCAGCGTGAATATGAAAAGCAGCAAAAAAAGATAGAACAAGTAGAAACACATATAAAAGAATTGAGTTCATGGTCACAAAAGGCACACGCGCAGTCTACAAAACAAGAAGGTGTGAAAGAATTCTATCGTGTAAAAGCGAAGCGAATGGATGCACAAGTGAAGTCAAAACGAAAACGACTTGAAAAAGAGCTGGAGAAAGCGAAAGTAGAACGTGTGAAAGAAGAGTATTCAGTTGAGTTTTCTATTCAAGCGAACAAAAAAGTAGGAAAACGTTTTTTAGAAGTGAAGCAATTAAAAAAAGACTTTCATGGGAAAGTATTATTTGAAAACGTTAATTTTACAATTCAGCACGGTGAGAAAGTTGCGATTGTTGGACCAAACGGTAGTGGGAAAACAACATTACTGAAGATGATTATGGGAACGGAAACTGCTGAAGGAGAAATATGGATTTCACCTTCAGCAAACATCGGCTATTTAACACAAGAAGTTTTTGATTTACCGCTTGATAAAACACCAGAAAATTTATTTTTTAAAGAGACGTTTGAAGAAAGAGGAAAAGTCCAAAATTTAATGAAACATTTAGGATTCCAAGCGTCTCAATGGAAAGAGCCGATTGAGCATATGAGTATGGGAGAAAGAGTAAAGTGTAAGCTAATGGCTTATATTTTAGATGAAAAAGATGTACTCATTTTAGACGAACCGACGAATCACTTGGATCTACCTTCACGTGAACAACTTGAAAATACATTAGCTGAGTATAACGGAACATTAGTAATTGTATCTCACGATCGATATTTTCTGGAGAAAACAACTAACACAAAACTCGTGTTTTCAAACAATACGATACAAAAGCAGCTAGAAGAACCTACTAAAACAAGAGATGATATTGAAGAGCTACGTTTAACGTTAGAAACAGAGAGACAAGAAGTATTAGGAAAATTAAGCTTTTTAACTTCTAAAGACAAAGAATATAAAGCACTGGATGAACGGTTTATGGAACTTACGAAGCAGATTAAGGAGCTATAACGTAAGTAAGGGGGATTAACATGGGAGAAGAGAGATTCACTAAGTTATTTAAAATAGATTGTAGAGATATATACTTGCAAGAGTTTACTGTCAAAGATGCAGAGAGTATTTATAAAATAGCAAATCAACCGGAAATAGCAAAATTTTTACCAGACTGGAAATCAACGAAAGAACAAAGGGTGGATTGGATTGCAGATTATGAAATACCAGCAAACAAAGCATTTCTTGATGCAGTGAAAACTACGAATAACATAGATAATCATATGTTAAAGCTAGGAATATTTAAGAAAGCTACAAATGAACTCATTGGATGGTGCTGCACAGGTATGAAAGAAGAACTCGCTTCACCAAACAGAGAGATAATGTATGCTATCTCAAATGAATATCAAAATCATGGCCATGCTACAAAAGCGACTAAAGGTTTAATTGACTATTTGTTTAAAGAAACAAATTTAAATGTCCTTAACGCAATTGCTTTAATTAACAATGTAGCATCAAATAAAGTTATTGAAAAATGCGGGTTTATTTATAAGAGCCAACAGAGGATAGAAAATCAAATATATAATCATTATATATTGAGAAAATCTGAGTGGATAAAAATATAACGTTTGGTAGTAAAAGACCGATAGCAATCGGTCTTTTCTCATTTATATAATAAAGATTTATTATACATTATATTTCCTACTACTATACAATTATTATAAGATAGTTATGCGTTAATTTTAGTTTGAAATAATTATGTTGTCAGTTTTTTTAGAAATCTTACAAGCGTGTAAGGTAAATGAAAGATGAATCAATATGAGCTGTAAGATAATTCATTTACACTTTATAGTGAGTAGTGGAAATGAAGGGAGAATATACATGGAAATTTTACAGGCTAAAAGTATTAGTAAAGTATATAAAGGGAAAGTACCTTATAAAGCATTAGTAGATATTGATTTATCAATTCAAGAAGGTGAATTTGTAGGAATTATGGGTCCATCAGGTAGTGGGAAAACAACGTTATTAAATATGGTATCTACTATTGATTCTCCATCATCGGGAGAAATATTTATTAATGGCACAAATCCTTTTCAATTATCATCAGAAGAATTAGCGTTATTCCGCAGAAAACAATTAGGATTTGTTTTTCAATCATTTAATCTTCTTAGCACACTTACTGTAAAAGAAAACATCGTATTGCCGATGACTTTAGATGGTGTTTCCGTGCAAGAAATGAACAAGCGATTGGAAGAGATTGCAGAGAAGTTAAATATTACAGATATATTGAATAAAAGAACGTTTGAAATATCAGGGGGACAAGCTCAAAGAACAGCAATCGCTCGTGCGATCGTTCATAAGCCGCAATTGTTACTTGCAGATGAACCAACAGGGAATTTAGACTCTAAATCTTCAAATGATGTAATGGAGATGCTTGATACTCTAAATAAAGAAGAAAAAGCAACGATGATGTTAGTTACACATGATCCGTATGCAGCGAGCTTTTGCAGCCGAGTAATCTTTATTAAAGATGGTCAACTATATAACGAAATTTATTGTGGTGAAAGTAGGCAAACTTTTTATCAAAAGATTATGGATGTCCTTTCTTTGTTAGGAGGGAAAAGGCATGACTTTTCGTCAGTTCGCATTTAATAATATTTTTCGCAATAAGCGTACATATGCTGCCCATTTTTTAAGTAGTGCATTTTCTATTATGATTTTCTTTACGTATGCTCTTTTATTATTTCATCCTGATTTACAAGGTGAGTTGAAATCGACAAGTGCAACAATAAGTGCATTTGGTACATTGGGATTTTCAGTTTCGCAAGGATTGATTTTTGTATTTTCATTTTTCTTCATTTTATATTCAGTTAGTTCGTTTTTAAAAACGCGTAAGAAAGAATTTGGCGTTTTATTGATGCAAGGTATGTCAATGAGACAGCTTAAGAAATTATTATTAATTGAAAATATGTTGATTGGACTTGGTTCAATTTGTATAGGGATTTTCATTGGACTCATATTTTCTAAACTAGTCTTATTGATAAGTGCAAGTGTATTAATGATTAATAATGGTTTACCTTTTTATATACCAGTGCGGGCTGTATTATTAACAGTTATCACATTTCTTTTCTTGTTTTTAATTGTTTCATTATTTACATTTAAAATGATAAAAGTAACGGAACTTGTGGAACTTATTCGAGCAGAGGAAAAGCCAAAACCTGAACCGAAATCTTCAGTTTTATTATCGCTACTTTCTTTAATTAGTATAGGGTATGGATATTTTTCAGTATTTCGCTTCATACCAAGTACCAATTTTATTACGCTTGGAATAGGTGTGCTCCTAGTAATTATAGGAACGTACTTTTTATATACACAGTGTAGCGTGTATATATTGCGCCTTGCTAAAAGGAGGGACTCTTTCTTTTTAAAGAGAACAAATATATTAACATTTTCTGAATTAATTTACCGTATGAAAGATAATGCAACGATGTTTTTTATAGTATCTATTGTTTCAGCAGTTGCATTTACAGCAATTGGTACAACAGCCGCAATTGGAAATAGGGATTTGGTAAGGATGACAAATCCGTATACATTTTTGTATGGAAGTCTTGAAAATGACAAAGTATTGAATAAAAATCTTTCTATTATAAAAAAGCACCTTTCTGATGCTAATATTCCGTATCGAATGGCTTCATCTTCATATATATACACAGAAAATGGCGTAAATGTAATGAAGTTAAGTGAATACAACGATCTTGCTAAAGCACTAGGTTATCAACAAGAAACAATTGAAAAAGAAGATGAAATTTTATTAATTCCTGGAGTCGTATCACAAAAACAAGAATTTAAAAATGGCGAGTATAAAAAGAATATAGAAGTCATTCAAGGTGACTGGACAAAGACATTTCATGTGAAAAAAGCTGTAGAAAATTTAGTTTTACCACACGATTCTAGAACTATTTATATCGCTGTTCAAGATCAGGTATATGATGGAATGCCTCTTACTAGTGACCCAGTTAATAAAGAAATTCCATATCGTACTTACGGATTTGTTGTAGATGATTGGATAAAAACGAAAGAGATTTCCAATCAATTAAAGAGTATATTCGATAAAGATCTTAGGGACAGAGATTTCTACTTTGAAGCTTTAACATTAAACTTGTTGGAAGCAAAGCAAAAGAATGGTTTATTACTTATGGTAAGTATTTTAGTCGGAATCGTCTTCTTTACATTCGCTGCTAGTTTTATTTATTTCCGATTATATACAGATTTGGATCGCGATCAGCAGCAATATAAAATGATTTCGAAAATGGGATTAAGTAAAGGTGAGTTAAAAAAAGTTGTAACGAGACAGTTATTATTAATGTTCTTTTTACCAATTGTCGTTGCAGTGATTCATACTGTAGTCGCTTATATAGCATTACAGCAATTAGTCGATTTTTCTATCATAAATAGTTCTATCGTTATTTTAATTTCATTTATATGTATACAAGTTTTATATTTCTTTATAACCCGTTGGCGTTATCTGCAAAAGCTTTATAAGGTTATGGAGCAATAGAATTTATTAGCTTGTAAGACTACAATAAAGTATGTAGAAAAATGAACTGTATGATGAAAGGAAACGAGATGAAAAGAACTTTAACTATTTTTATGTTAACGATACTACTATTAATAAGTTTTAGTGCATGTTCTAAAAAGGAGAATCCATTTCCTGCAAACGGTGTATTAATTATTGGAGATGAAAATAATATTTCACCAATTATTAATCGTTATCAGGGAATTACGGAAGAAAATGAAGTGTTTTCTGTGAAAAAAGGGGAAGTTGGAAATGTCTTAATTTTAAATGAATCTACAGCACAAGCATTGATTAAAGAAAAACTTTTTCGAAAACAAGATAATGGCTCCAATTATATTATAGATACGTTACCGAAATTCCCAAAAGAAGGAGCACTATTATTTACAAGTGAAGCCGATAAGACTATGAAAAGTATTAAAATAGGAGGGGAAGAGATTCCTGTTACATACGATAGTGATGCTTGGATAGGCAACAATCGTAAATATTCAACGGAATGGTATATGATTGTAGCAAAAAATAGTGTTTATAAAGAAATAAAGGCAAATGAAATGAAAATGCATCTTCTTCATTTGAAAAAATCTCTAGGTGACGAAAAACCTAAAATGTCGACAGATAATACATTGATTAATGAAAATGTCAAAGTAAAAAAGTTAATTAAAGGTTTGGAAAGAGAAGTATCTTTTCAATTTGTAACGATTGGCGAAAAACCTTAAAAAAGAGTTCGGAGTTGATAAAAATTTCATCAGCTTCGAACTCTTTTTAGTCTATAGACAAATCAATTATTATGCTTTACATTACTTCATTTAATCGAGTCTCGTTTGTTTCCTCAATCGCATTTGAATTTTGAACTGAATTATTTTGGGATTCTTTTTCTTTACGAGCCTTTTGTAGCATTTCAAGGATAATCCATAAAGGAACACCTTTATCCTTTAACATCTTCCATAAATCTAATTCATTAAATTTATGCTCAGGCTGTTTCATTTCTTTTTCAGATGAACGAATATCAAACTTGATAGAATCATTTACTTTCGTACTTTCAAGTTTAGTAGAAGAGATAGTATTATGCTCAAGAGTAGATGGAGTTATTTTAGTAGGTTGAGATAATGTATGAATATTTGATCCGATTTGCATGCTTTTTCCTCCTTTTCAAGCAATGAGATTAGTTTTCTTATGGTTTTTAAATCTTTTTAACATGAGGAAACTATATCTAATTATAAATCCAAATAAATAGATTTACAAGTTGCATTGTAAAAAGTAAATATTTACTTGAATTAATATTTATCAACATTTGTATGTGTTTTCTATATATACAACGTATATAAAATACTTTACATTATGTTTAAGTTGTTAAATTATTCTGTTATTTTTTAAAAAAGAAACATGTAAACGTTTTATTAGGGGGAGGAAGTATGGGGAAGTTATTTTTAAAAATATGTTTTTTCGCATTAGTGACCGTATGTTCATTCGCAGCAAAAATATCATACGCTGAAGAGAGGCAACAAAATAATTATCCTATCATATTGGTGAATGGATTTGCTGGATGGGGTAGAGAAGAAATGCTTGGCGTAAAATATTGGGGTGGTGTTCATGATATACAGGAAGATTTGAAACGCAATGGTTATACGGTACATACCGCAGCTGTTGGACCTGTTTCTAGTAACTGGGATCGTGCATGTGAATTGTATGCACAAATTAGCGGTGGGACAGTAGACTATGGTGCAGTACATGCTGAGAAACATGGACATAATCGTTTTGGCAGAACTTATAGTGGTTTTGCGCCGAATTGGAGTGAAACAAATAAAGTTCATTTAGTTGGACATAGCATGGGTGGACAAACGATTAGAACATTAGTACAGCTATTAAAAGAAGGTAGTTTTGAAGAAAAGAATTATGTGAAAAATGACCCAGACATCAAAATATCACCACTATTTGAAGGCGGAAAATCATATGTTCATAGTGTTACAACATTAGCAACCCCTCACAACGGTACAACACTTGCGGATGGTAGTCTTCTACTGCCGTTCGTTAAAGATTTACTCATTACAGCTGCAAGCTTTGGAGGAAACAATAATTTATCATTATATGATTTTAAATTGGATCAATGGGGTATAAAGAAAAATGCTGGAGAGTCCTTTTTCCAATATAGTAATCGTATTCTAAATAGTTCACTTTGGAAAAATACAAAAGATATAAGTCAATGGGATTTAAGTACAGATGGTGCAAAGGAGTTAAATAATTGGGTAAAGACGCAACCGGATGTGTATTACTTATCTTATAGTGGACATGCATCACAAGCAGCACCTATAACAGGTTTACATTTACCGCATATTACGATGAATAAAGTGTTGATGGGGAATGCATTTTTCTTAGGTTCTTATGCGAGATATGAAGAAAACCGTCCGTTAGTTGATACTTCTTGGTGGCAAAATGATGGTGTAGTAAATACAAATTCTATGATCGCACCAACTTCTAATGTTGCTGTAAATAATAATGAGTCATTACAGGTTGGAAAATGGAATCATATCGAAACGAAAGCGAATTGGGACCATCTCGACATGGTAGGGTTAAGTGTTTCAGACTCGTTAGGTTTTTCTAGCATTCAAGAGTTTTATAGAACAATTGCTGAAAAGCTATCACGTTTACCGAAATAGGTAATAATAAAGCGCTCTCGATGGAATTCGAGAGCGCTTTATATTATATTGAAAGAGGGATTTGGTAGAAAAATATGGGGGGATATTATGAAAATTCAAGTTGTATTATCAGGATACGGAACAGTAGGCAGAGAGTTTATAAAATTATTAAATGAAAAATATTCATATATATATGAAACATATGGGATTCAATTAGTTGTAAGTGGCGTATTAGGGAGAAATATTGCAATACATAATGAAGAAGGCTTATCTCTTCATCATTTATTGATGTATGGTGGCGGTACCGCTGCAATTGAAAAATATTTAGAGTATCATCCGAAGGAACGTGCAATAACTAGCATAAGTGGTACTGTATTGGTAGAATCAACGGTTACAAATCTTAAAGATGGAAATCCAGGGAAACAATATATGAAACAAGCGATTGAGAAACAGATGGATATAGTAGCAATTTCTAAAGGTGCGCTCGTTACAAACTGGAGAGAAATAAATGAAGCAGCAAGAGGCGCAAATGTACGAATTCGATATAGCGGTGCAACAGCCGCTGCACTACCGACACTAGATATTGGACAATTTAGTTTAGCCGGTTGCAGTATTGATAAAATAGAAGGAATATTAAATGGAACAACTAATTATATTCTTACGAAAATGTATGAGGAAGATATGACATTTGAAGAAGCGCTGAAAGAAGCACAAAATAAAGGGATTGCTGAGACAAACCCTATATTAGATATAAGTGGTTCAGATAGTGCGTGTAAATTGTTACTTTTGACTAACAGCTTAATGGAAATAGAGAAAACACTTACTGATATACATATAAAAGGAATCGAGCACGTTACAAAACAGCAAATACAAAATGCTAAGAAACAACATAAAATTATTAAATTAATAGCATCAATATATAAGGATGAGGGTGGCAATGTGAATTTAAATGTTGAACCGTGCGAAATAGAAAAAGATCATCCGTTAGCAAAAGTAAATGGGACCGAAAAAGGAATTACGTTCTTTACAGATACGATGGGGCAAGTTACTACAATTGGCGGGGCTTCTAATCCACGAGGCGCTGCAGCTGCAGCTTTAAAAGATGTAATTAACTTATATCGAAAAGATTTGTAAGACCGTACCGCCCTTTATAAAAAATACATATGTCGTGGACCTTTTGAGAATGAAATAAATATGCAAAAATGATTGCAGGGGGTAAGGAATTGTTTAAGGATTTTAAAGTTGTTAAAGATCGTCCCGTTTATATTCAATTGAAAGATTATTTGAAGAAGATGATTATGAAAGGGCATTTGCTCGGGGATCAAAAAATCCCATCAACAAGGGAACTAAGTGAATTACTAAGTGTGAGTAGAAACACTGTACTCGCTGCTTATGCAGATTTAGAGCAAGAAGGACTCATTTATGCAGTTAAAGGAAAAGGGAACTTTGTTGAGAAGGTGGATATATCTAACAATTCGTCTGTTGAAATAGATTGGAAAAATAAACTTAATACAGTGACCGCATTAGCGGATGAATTAGATTTAATGAAACATGGTGTTCGTTGGGAAAAGGGAATGATTGTTTTTAATAGTATAGCCCCGGATGAGAAGCTATTTGATGTTGAAAATTTCAAAAGAGCTTTTCTTACTCGTATGTCCATTGAAGGGGACATCGTATTGAACTACGGATATGCAAAGGGATATAGACCGTTAATGAATTATTTACTTCATTACATGGAAATGAAAGGTGTAGACATTTCAAATAAAGATATTCTAATTACAAATGGATTTACAGAAGGATTGGATATTGTACTCTCTTCTTTATCAAAAAAATCCGGTCGTGTCATTTGTGAGAATCCAACTCACCACGCTGCACTTAAGCTTTTCCGTTTACATGGACTTGAAGTTCATGGGATTGATATGCATGAGGATGGTATTGATACGAATGAAGTTGAAAAAAGTTTGCGTGAAAAAGATTTTGATTTTGCTTATTTAATTCCTTCTTATCATAATCCAACTGGTATTGTTACGAGTTCAGAGAAAAGAACGGAATTGATGAGGTTATTCTCAAAATACAAGGTTCCTATTATAGAGGACGGATTTAATGAAGAATTACGTTATTCAGGTTCACATTTAGCTCCATTATTAACTTTTGCTGGGGCTGGCAATAATGTGATTTATATTAGTAGCTTTTCAAAGGTACTTTTCCCTGGTTTACGTGTAGGCTGGATTATTGCAGATAAAGAGCTGATTCATTATTTAGAAAGCGTAAAAAGAGCAAGAACGATCCACACATCTACGTTAGATCAAGCTGTTCTGTTTCAATATTTACATGAGGGATATTTTGAAAAATATTTAAAAAAGGCAAGATCGGTTTATAAGAAAAAATATGAGTTAGCTGTCGGGGCATGTAACCAGTACATTCATTTCAAAAGAATGACTGGAGATGGTGGCCTTCATTTATTTATAGAGCTAGAAGAGCATATGAATGCCCGCACACTTTTACAAAAGTGTTATGAGAAAGGCGTTACGTTTTCACCTGGAGATGTTTTTTACTCTGATGGAGAAGGAGCGAACACTTTCCGATTAGGGTTTTCGCGCTTGAAAGAAGAAGAAATAGTTCGGGGAATTAAAATAATTGGTGATACATTAAAAAATGAAATTTGGAGTTGAGAAAATGAAAATCGGTGTTATTATGGGCGGGGTATCGTCTGAAAAACAAGTTTCAATTATGACGGGGAATGAAATGATTGCTCATTTAGATAAAAATAAGTATGAAATAGTTCCAATTACATTAAATGAAAAAGTGGATTTAATTGAAAAAGCGAAAGACATTGACTTTGCGTTGCTCGCGTTACACGGAAAATACGGAGAAGATGGGACAGTTCAAGGAACACTGGAGAGTTTAGGGATTCCTTATAGCGGAAGTAATATGTTATCTAGTAGTATATGTATGGATAAAAATATTTCGAAAAAGATTTTACGTTATGAAGGTGTAGAAACACCAGATTGGATTGAACTTACAAAAATGGAGGATCTAAATCTTGATGAGTTAGATAAGTTAGGATTTCCATTAGTAGTAAAACCAAACTCTGGCGGATCGAGTGTCGGAGTGAAAATCGTTTATAATAAAAATGAATTGATCTCAATGCTAGAAACTGTATTCGAATGGGATTCTGAAGTAGTAATTGAGAAGTATATAAAAGGTGATGAAATTACATGTTCAATTCTGGATGGAAAACAGTTACCTATAGTTTCAATTCGACATGCAGCCGAGTTCTTTGACTACAATGCAAAATATGATGATACTAGTACAGTTGAGGAAGTTATCGAACTTCCAGCAGAAATTAATGAACGTGTAAATAAAGCGTCACTTGCTTGTTATAAAGTATTAAAATGTAGTGTTTATGCAAGAGTTGATATGATGGTGAAGGACGGAATTCCATATGTAATGGAAATTAATACATTACCAGGGATGACACAATCAAGTTTATTGCCAAAAAGTGCAGAAGCAGCGGGAATTAGTTATAGCAAACTATTAGATATGATTATTGAAACATCATTAAAAGTTAGAAAAGAAGAAGGATTTTAAGGGAATCATATAACGAATTCTTTTGACAGTTTCACGAAGTATGCTATGATGAATACATTATAAAAACAAAATATTTATCCACTAGGGGGGCCTTTTATAGGCTGAGATCAAATGTGATTTTGAGACTCTTAGTACCTGATCTGGTTAATGCCAGCGTAGGGAAGTGGGAAAGACGTTGCTATTTAATGAGTAAATAAATACTGTCAATTTCACTTTCTTTACGCCTGTAAAGAAAGTTTTTTTATTTTACAGCTTTAATAATTGTGGATAAATACTTATATTTTATACATTATTGGAGGGATTTAAATGACTTTTTCACAATCATTACGTAAAGAAGTAGATTCAATTTGGGAAGCGAGTTTTAACCATCCTTTTGTAAAAAAACTTGGTGAAGGAACGTTAGATTTAGCTAGTTTTCGTTATTATGTGCTTCAAGATTCATATTATTTGAGTCATTTTGCTAGA
Organism: Bacillus cereus group sp. BfR-BA-01347; assembly: GCF_022663835.1. Taxonomy (NCBI): domain Bacteria; kingdom Bacillati; phylum Bacillota; class Bacilli; order Caryophanales; family Bacillaceae; genus Bacillus; species Bacillus cereus group sp. BfR-BA-01347. The sequence goes on from NZ_JAKUGG010000007.1 coordinate 209,310, forward strand.
GTACAAACTTTAGGAGCTGCAAAAGCTCTTGAATTAGAGACGACAGCTCGTATGGCACATCATGCTCAAAATACATATGAGGCCGAGTTATCTTTACATGAGAATTTTGCTAAAAAGCTAGGGATAACAAAAGAAGAAAAAGATAATTTTATTCCTGCGCCAACTGCATATGCGTATACTTCACATATGTATCGTGCTGCGTATGAAGGGCATTTAGGAGATATCATTGCAGCAATTTTACCTTGCTATTGGTTATATTATGAAATTGGTGAGCGTTTAAAAGAGTGTCAGCCAGAAGAGCAAATTTATAACGAATGGATTTCTGCTTATGGATCTGATTGGTTCCGTATGCTAGTTGAAGAACAAATTACACGTTTAGATACTATCGCTGAAAAAGTAACAGAGGCAGACCGCAAGCGTATGAAACAGCATTTTATTATTAGCAGTCAATATGAATATTCATTTTGGGAAATGGCTTATACATTAGAAAAGTGGCCAGTGGATACAGACGTAAAAGATGTAATTGGATAAAGAATAGAAGTAATGTTATAGCTAGGTATGGATCATACCTAGCTATATATTTTTTCTTGTCAAATTTGCGTAAAGTCATTAGTGCTACGGATATGGCGAAATAGAATATCGATAAGTTAGCTCATTTAATTGTCTACGAATTAACTGGATAAAATTCTGTCACACTTATTTTACAATCAAAGAACGTAAAGATTGGTGGTATGAAGTTAAATAAGAAAAGAAACCGGCTCTGTTAATTGTAACGGATTTACTTTTTCTTTACGGGAATTTCTAAATCATCATGGAATGCTGTTCATACAATATGCAAATATGCATATTGTATCTTTTTGAGTTCTTTATGTGTTAAAATTAAATATAGGGATATGGAAATATAAAGAAGCAAAAGCAGGAATATCCAATGAATTTTGAGAGGTGTTATATGTTTACAAATAAGAAATTAATTCGATTTGGTTTATCTTTGTTTGTGTTTTTAGGGATAATTAATTTTACAATAAGCTATTTCCAAACATATCTTGAAACAGCAGCAGATATCAAATGGGTAATTCCAGAAATTTGGAAAACTATTTTGCTAGATGTTCCTCAAGGTATACTTGTCCTTTTAGGCGCAATTGCTTTATATGATTTCACAAAAGAGGCATCACAAAAAGACGCATCAATCTAAGTGTGTCTTTTTTGATTAGCAATTTCATAGAGAGCTTTGCTGGAGAAATAGAAAAAAAAGCCCTAATCAGGGCTTTTTTTGTAGAAATTTCTTAACCATCATAGAAACCGGTTACTAGGAGGTGTTGGCATTTATAGTACAGAAAAATCTAAGCGGCAGACGGAAATATATAGGAAATGGCACCATAATTATTGAGAAATTAATTGAACTTAGTAAGTATAAAGATATGAAACTAGAATTTATATTTTTTAATTTTTATTTATCCCACCAATCGGGCTGTCCGTAAAAGCCCGATTGGTGAGGACTAATTAAAGTTTCACTTTATCAATTAAAAAACATTAGTTTTATATATGTACGTGCCAACAAAGAATATAGCCATTATTAATGGATATATTCAATCATTCAAGTGAAAGAGTAACAATAAGATATATAGGTGTAATCAAGATGTGATGGATAAAGCAATGACTAGATTTAAAATCTAATCATTGCTTTTTTTATGGTTTTACTATCAAATATCTGTCTAGATTAGCGATTGATTTCTTCTAGCTAATGAATTTATTACAACTTTGTAAGGTTAATGTAATGTTAATCGATAGTAAATGAAGATGCTTGAGTGTAATTTAAATAAGATTAAAAAGTACTGTTTATCTATAAAATAATTGGGTAAATAATATGTAATTAGGAAGTGTATGAATATGATTGAACTAAAATCTATTATCCATTCGTATAAACTAAAGAGAAAAATAGCTAAAGATTTATACGGAAAAAGAGATGAATTGACACTATTATTAAATGAATTTAATAATATGAAATGTACAGTAACATCTGAAAAGAAGAAAAACAATATATTATCTCGTTTGCAACTAATTTATCAAAATATGAAATTAGATAAGCAGTACCCTCTAGCAGTTGCTTTTGATAGTAAATTATTGGAGCGGTTAGAAAAAGAATCTCTACATACTATTGAGGATGGTGTAACATGTCTACATTTAATGTTAGATATGAATTATGAGAAAATAAAACAATATGGGTCGAGTACAAGTAGGTCATTTGTTCCATTATCGCAGTCTTCTATTTGTCTTGCTGATTGTATTTGTTTAACAGGATTTGTAGTAGGTTTACTAGGAGCAATTTCATTTGGAGGATTCATGTTATCTATATGTTCAATTACATAAAGGTTAATATTTGTAAAAAGGGCACCGATTTAAGGTGTTCTTTTTTGTTTTTCTGTAAAGTTATTGTAAATGATAAGTACAATACATCACATAAAATGTATAATTTAAATGTATTGAAATACAAATATACAGAGGTGTTGTAAATGATAATTACTTTAAATTTTTAAAAGAGTTGTTTTGATAAAATTTTATTTATATAAACAGTTTTTACTTTTCTTTTAAATACTTGGTTTGAATGGATTAGATTAAGTAACTATTGTTCTAGCATTTTGATAATCAAGACAACTACAGAAAGGAAGGAATCATTTTATGAAAAAATTAAGGCTGTTAACATTTGAAAATATAGTAGAACCCCTTTTAAATGAAGAGGTATCATTTATATACTTTCCTATTGAATGGCTTGACATCGTAGAGATACATTATAAGACGTTTTTATTAACGAGTAAGTTGAAACGTTTAAATGAAAGATTGTATGATATGTTTTCCGATATATTGTTTATTCAGCATAATCCGTACGTATTAAATGAAAATACACCATGGATTGTATCGAAAGAACCTATTAAACAAGAGCAGCTCGATTATATTTTTCAAAGTTGGTATGAGATTATTCATGATTGGAAGCCAAATAGATTAGTAGAGCCACCAAAATATGAATGGCAATCCGATTTGATTTCTAATTTGCCAGTACTACATGATAATGAAACGTATTCTAAGTGGGTGCCCGCTTTAATCTCACATATTTTTTGTGAGCGCCCTATATATTTAGAAAATACAAATGAAGAAGAAATCTATTTTTCTCCTCTTAGATCACAAAATATTTGTGAGGCGATGTCAGGACCGATAAAAGATGAAAAAACAGAAGATTTTTTCTCCTATGTATATCGATTCGAATGCATAACCCGCGGTGGTGAGAACGCTCCATTATTAAATATTTCAATAGGGATCCGGAGATTTTATCAAGAATATAATCATCCAGATATTCCTTTACTTTTAAGACGGAAACGAGGCATGATATTGATTTCTACCTCAGAGTTTGCGTCAAATAATAAAAAAATCCGGTTTGTAAAGCTAAAAATACAACAAGCTACAACCGGTATGAAATGGATTAAGATATTTAGAAATTTAAAAGATGATTTTCAAATAGGGGGAGAGGTGGATTTAGACCATATTCTCCAATATCCGAAAGATTATATTGTAGGAGAAAATAAAAGGGTGTTATTTCCATACAATGAGAGAATTTATAAAGTTCAAGGTACTAAAATAGAACCGGGTATAAAGGTAAAGGAAAGAGAGTATTTATTTAAAGAATTTCAGCGTAAATTCTCTTATTTCACAATACTTCCAGAATGTAAAAAGATAGCAACAAATAACAAAAATGAATTATTTCCTTTATTTGCACCAAAAGGATTAGAGGCATTAACATTAGAAGTTTGGTCTGAAAATATAGCGCTGGAAATAGAACAAGCATTACTTGAGAGTGAAATTGTTTTGACTAAAGTTGGTGAAAATTCTTATGTATTGAATACAGATTTTCCAGTGTTATTAAAGATTGTGAGATATAATATTGAAAAGGTGTTACAAAATCCATATAAAATGCAATATTGCCAAAAATATAAAACAAATCTTGTAGATGATGTTAAGAAAGCTGTCTATGCTACCGCGGGTAAGCGCAGTGATGCGACATTAGCATTAATCGCAATGAAAAATTGTGATGGACGCGAAAAAATTGATCCAAAACAAATCATTAGAGAGGGATTTGCACGAACAAACCGTATTTCAACATTTATTAATTTATTTATAGGCCAAAGTGTATCTCGTAAAACAATTGTAAATAGTATTTTTAGTCTATTAGAACAAAAAGGATTTTTGAAGCGTAGTTGGAATAAGATAAATTTACCTTGTACATATGTTAGTTTATCAATTGAACGAATATCGAAATTTGATTTCTTACCTATTTTTTCAAAAATAAAAGGAAAAGAAATTTTATATAAATTATATGGGAATACAGAGTGGCAAACGATTGATTACGTAATATTAAATATAAATAAACATAATGCATTTTTACCACAACCATCAAAGAGAAATGATATGGGGGCTCTTTTTAAACAATATGTTTTCGAAACATTAATGGAAATTGTACAATATGCAAAAGAACAAAATGAACAAGTTTACTTCATTGTAGATGCAAATTTGAGAAAATATTGGATAAAAGAGTTACAAAATAAAGAAATTAATACAGATATTTTACCTGATATTGTTCCAGAGGTGTTAAAGGTTCCAAATTTAAATATTATTAGAATAAATACAGGTTTTGATGTACCAAGTTACGGTGTAATAGTACGCGATGATGCTCTAGATAGCATTGGCTTATATGCAGATCAAAAAGGGATGTATTATAGCACTGGTGAATATTCACTTAATTGTAGTGGGACTTTTCATCGATATATACTTGAAATTCTACCATTAGGTGTAAAACCTGTAGAAAGGGATTATATCGCTAAAATGATACATTACATGTGCTGTAATTCTAGTATGATTTCGAAAAAGAATGTACACATGACATATTCCATGCATATGGAAAAGGTAATAAAGAGTTATATTACTGACATAGACGCAAGAGAGTTCAAAGAATTTGATGATGAATTGGATGTAGATGTAGTAAAAGTAGAAAAGTAAGATTCAATTACACTACTTTAAATACTAGTAAACAAATCCTGCTCGTTATATCGATTAGGATTTGTCATTTTTTTATGTAAATAAGGATATCCTTTGTCAAGTATCTTTTCGTTTACATATTTACTTTATGTGCAGACAGGATTAATATGTTTTTTAGAAATACAAAAACTATATCATATGGAAAAACGATTTTTATTAATTGAAAAAATTTGAAAGGAATGGGGAATTGTGAAGAAATTAGATGTGCTCTTAATGCTATTGAGCGTCCTCTTTCCAATTGCAGGACTTATAAAGCAAATCCCTCTAGAACAATCTATATATATTGGAGGACTTTTATTTTTTACTAGTTTCGGTAGTTATTTTGCTAAAAAGATGTATTCACGTATATGTAGCTGGATAGCGTATGCGCCATTTATAACATTACTGTTAGTTATTTGGCATCAGGATATTTCAACAAGCTCAATCATAGCAAATGCGAAAATTGCAGCATGTGTCGCGTTAATACCATGTTTATTCCGTTTTCGTACATATGGACTTACTTTGGGCTTATTCTCATTATGGGCCGCTTTACTATGGGATATAAAAGAAGTACAGTCGTTAGTCATACTTGAACGCATAACGAGTTTAATGACAAGCCATTATGTATATATATTACTATTAATTGGAGGACTTGTAATAGGAGGATTACTTGCGATGTTCATTCACCGCAAAGAGAAAGATAATAATAAAGAAAATATAAATCTACTTGGACCAAAAAAGAAACGCAAAAGATTATCATTTAAGATTCGTCTTCCAAGATTACCGAAATTAAAGATGAAACTATTTAAGTTTGGTGGGAAAGAATCCAAAAGTAAAATGCCAGAAAAGATAAATGAGCATAAGTACGAAGGACCAGTTGCAACATATGAAATGACAGAGCAAATAGATCCATACAAAGAAAATGCAGTTCAAGGTCAAACAAGGATGGAACGCCGAAGAAATAGGTATAATGCATAATGAAGTTTAATAACCCCGTAATGACTTATCTTAATATTGATAAATCATTACGGTTTTTTTATGTAATGAAATGAAAGTTGCTATTGCGGAGAGGAATAGCATATTTTATAGATAGGAACTAAAATAAGGGGAGGATAAAATGCTTATCATTACATATATATCTGCTTGTATATTATTCTTAGTTAGCTTTTTACATGTATATTGGGCTTTCGGAGGTAATTGGGGGACAAATAGTGTTATTCCAACTAAATCAGGGGAAAAGGCGTTTACACCTCGCGCCGGAATGACAATGTTCATTGCATTATTATTAAGTATGATAGCAATAATTTTGTTGCAACAAGCAAAAATTGTTCATTTTGCAGTTCCTAATTTTATTATTCAAGTCGGTTCCTAGATTTGTATGATCATCTTTTCTATTAGAGTAATTGGTGAGTTTAATTATTTTGGTATCTTTAAACGACAAAAAAATACGCACTTTGCTAGAATGGATACCTGTTTATATATTCCACTTTGTGCATTGTTATCTTTATCTTTCTTATTAGCAATAACTTTGTGAGTAAATAATAGTAGTTTCTTTTCTCAAAATACATGTAAACGTGAGAAATCTAAGAGTAAATAAAAGGATGTAAGCGCCTTCTTGTCGAAATGTAAATTATTATGAAAGGCGGTGACACTATGAAGTATGTAAAAGTTAGTATGAATGGTGGAAGTGAACACAAATTCTCAATGACTTTAGATCGGTTTGAAGAACTTATTACTACAGAGAATGGGATATTAGAAAATAAATTAGTATGTATTGAAAATGTAATGATTAATCCTACTAATATATCTTCTGTAGTTGAAAAAATTGGTGTACCGGCTAAGTTTATGGAAGCTTAAAATCGTTAGATAAAAAACATCCATTGAGGATGTTTTTTAATTTATAAATATGAAATTGTACAGTGAATATTTGAGTAGATTTTTTAGTAATGACTATGCATATATTAAGTACCTGAACATGGTGCTTAATACATGCACGAAATAATAAGTATAAGCATATATTATGTAGTAGGACAAGATCTTTGTGTCCTACTTAATACTCAGAAAAAACCTCTAATCACATAAGAGCATCCAATTGCAGGGTGCTCTTATTTTTTATAAAAATCTACTACGAGCTTTATTTTATAGTAGGATGCAATAATAAAAGGCTATTTTGAAATATTGTTCTTTAGCCTTTAATTTTAAATTTATCTTTAATGTTAATAAATATTAAAAATAATATGATAGCAGAAATTAAGTTAGATAAGTAGAAATTTTGATGAAACAATAGTTCAAAGATGACATCGAAAGTAACGAATAAAGCAATAGTAGGTAGTATGCAAATAAATATAAATCTCCAATTTTTTAAGTAATGTTTATAATTTGTAAGTACTTTATCCATAAATATAGCTCCTATATTTTTGTTTTTATATAATTATACATTTAGATACAAGGATTTTCAAAGTAAAAATATTTAGCAATTCAAAAATATAAGGAGAGCTTTTGTTGAAAATCCAGATTGCTGTAGCAATGTGAATTTGACTTTAAAGAACTATACTAAAATGATACACTATAATCTACGTTATTTTTGAAATGAATAGAGGGATTTGTGTGATAGATAAAATTAAAAATGCTGTAGGGGATATGTACGAAGATGAGGCTAAAGATTTACTTCAAAGTATTCTCATACAGTTAAACTTATTAGAAGAAAACTATAGTGAAGATACAATTAAAAATTTGATGGATATTCCGAAACAATTAACGAGTAATCCTACTTATAAAAGGAATGTAATAGAAAGTACGCACGTACATATTGCTTTTGATGATTCAACGGCTGGTTGCTTAAAATATATGTTAAGCCAAGAAGAGTTATATGAAGAGAGTGTTGTTGCTTTTTCTGAATTCTTTTCAATTGGACCGATATATAAGTTGCATACGAATGAGGGGCAACTAGCAAGACAGAAGTGGTTAATAAATAATTTAACTGCTTATGATAGTTATTTTGAAGAAGAATATTTATCAAGATTTATAGCAACTATAGAAGAACTACATACTATTCCTGTTGAAACGCCTATTACAATTTGGAAGGCTGATAATGCACATGAACATGTAGGCCTAAGTTTTGTAATAGCACAATTAAAGAATAAGAAAAACATTCGAGTTGTTAATACGTCTGAAGCAAGTAGAGAAATATTAAAACAAGAGTATGATATTCGTGGAACGGGAGAATTACCACCTGAAAGTTTAGCTTTATTCCAAAAAAGTTTTATAAAGTTACCTTATTTAACTGAAGAGAAGCGAATGAAGTTTGAACATGAGTGGGATAGATTATCGGAAAGCATAGAATGTTTAAGAGTGTGGAAAGAAAATGAAGTGCATTCTGTACAAGAAGATTATTTTGATCAATTTATAATTGAATGCGCGAAAAGTGTGGGTGCTGATCGAGAGTTCCTCAAAGCTCCTAGAGTAATTGGTGAAGCACTTGGTCTTGTTGAACAATTGGTTGGAGATACTTTCTTAGAATATCGCTTGAAACAATTAATTAAACAAGAAGTATTTGAATTTGAAGGTACGTTAGATGAAATGCGTTTTTATAGTGTGAAGTTAAGGAAATAATAAACACATTCTATTTTTGAAAGGCTCGTATTTTTAATAATACGAGCTTTTTAAGTTGAATTTGGGCTATACATAAGCTTCCCAGCGAGGGCATATCACATATGAATGGTAAAGGTAATGAATGAAAAGAAGGTGATTTGTTAATATGTATAATCAACAAAATTATCCATATGATCAAGCGATGTATTACAATACACAAAACTACGGGTATGAACCTACAAATGAAGTGAGAGATATTGAACAAGAAGATTACAGACCAGATGATGCGGAAGATGCTCCAACGTCACCACCACCGTCACAAGCGCCGTCGTTACCGTCTACATTTGCTTCTCCAGCACAACCAGGTAATATGAAATCATGGATGTGTAACTGTCTAGGAAGATGGGGCTATTTACGCTTACATCGTCCTGGTCCTTTCGGAAGGGATTTATGGTTCTTCCCGACTGAAGTGAGAAGAAATGGAGTGTCAGGTTACACGTGGCAAGGTGGTCGTCGTCGTAAAGTAAGTTATCGCTATCAACAAATTAGTAATTTTATGTGCTTCGCATAAAGAGAAGTGAGAGAGTGAAACGATTTTACTCTCTCACTTTTTTATTTTTCAATATACGAAGTAAGATTTTGATTAAAAATTTACAATTTTCACGTTTTTATTAGAGTATAATGCATATGTTGGGTTGGTTTTCAAAAACAAATGAGAGTGAGGGAATACAATGTCAATGAAAAACAAAGTTGGACTAAAAATAGAGGATGGCATTAATTTAGCTTCAGCTCAATTTAAAGAAGATGCGTATGAAATTTATAAAGAATCTAGAAAAATGCAACCTATCTTATTTGTGAATAAAACTGAACTAGGAGCGGAATGGCTTGTCACAAGATATGAAGATGCCTTGCCGCTTTTAAAAGACAGTCGCTTAAAAAAAGATCCAGCCAATATATTTCCTCAAGATGCATTGAATGTGTTTCTTACGGTTGACAATAGTGATTATTTAACTACTCATATGTTAAATTCAGATCCACCTAACCATAATCGTCTACGATCACTCGTACAAAAAGCTTTTACACCGAAGATGATCACGCAATTGGAAGGAAGAATACAGGATATTGCAGATGGTTTGTTAAATGAAGTCGAGCGAAAGGGTTCATTAAATCTTGTTGATGATTATTCGTTCCCTTTACCTATCATTGTAATAAGTGAAATGCTCGGTATTCCAAAAGAAGATCAAGCGAAATTTAGAATTTGGTCTCATGCTGTCATTGCTTACCCAGAAACACCAGAAGAAATAAGAGAAACTGAAAAGCAACTATCTGAGTTTATTACATATCTTCATTATTTAGTTGATATTAAAAGAAAAGAGCCAAAAGAAGACTTGGTGAGTGCTTTAATACTTGCAGAGAGTGAAGGGCATAAACTTAGCGCTCGGGAACTATATTCAATGATAATGCTATTAATTGTAGCAGGACACGAGACGACAGTGAATTTAATTACAAATACGGTATTAGCACTTCTTGAAAATCCAAATCAATTACAGTTATTAAAAGAAAACCCAAAATTAATTGATGCTGCTATTGAGGAAGGATTACGATATTATTCTCCAGTTGAGGTTACAACTTCAAGATGGGCAGCGGAGCCATTTCAAATTCACGACCGAACAATCGAAAAAGGAGATATGGTTGTCATTGCCTTAGCTTCTGCAAACCGTGATGAAACTGTATTTGAAAACCCAGAAGTATTCGAGATTACTCGGGAAAATAATCGTCATATTGCCTTTGGTCATGGTAGTCATTTCTGCTTAGGTGCCCCACTTGCTAGGTTGGAAGCAAAGATTGCTATTACTACTTTGTTTAATCGAATGCCTGAACTACAAATAAAAGGGAATCGTGAAGAAATTAAATGGCAAGGTAACTATTTAATGCGTTCTTTAGAGGAATTACCTTTAACTTTCTAGAATAGTTAAAAGGAGACATGCATACATCGAAAATGATTTACATAGAGTATGTATGTATTATTTAAATTCGAAACGGAAGGGTGAAGACATCCCGATGATCTACTAATTCTATTTATAAGAGATCTTCGTTAAAAAACGAAATATTCTTCTGAATAGGGTTAGTCTGTACATTTATAGAAAAGGGATGTATTTCGCTCTGCGAATATATAGTCTTTTTATATGATTTGTGCTGCCTCCTGTTCAGAACATGAAATAGGAGGCTTTTTTATGTCGACAAATGTAGTAACGAAACAAAACAATGGGGTATCACAAGTATTAAAAAATCGGTTTGTTCAAGGGATTTTAGCATCAGCATTATTTTTACAAATAGGAATATGGGTTCGAAACTTTGCGGTATTACTATATGTAATGGAAATGACAAAAGGTGATGCTTTTGCTATTTCGATGATTTCAGTTGCTGAATTCGCTCCAATTTTTATTTTTTCATTTATTGGCGGTACTTTTGCTGATAGGTGGAAGCCAAAGAAGACAATGATATGGTGTGAAACGTTAAGTTCCATTTCAGTATTCGCTGTATTAATTACGCTTATGTTTGGAACGTGGAAAATTGTGTTTTTTGTGACACTCATCTCTGCAATCCTTTCACAGTTTTCACAACCATCTGGAATGAAGTTGTTTAAACAACATTTATCAACGGAACAAATTCAATTAGCAATGTCTATATATCAAACGATATTTGCAATATTTATGGTATTAGGACCAATCCTAGGGACATTTATCTTTCATAGTTTTGGAATTTATATTTCAATCATCATAACAGGTATCTCGTTTTTACTTGCGGCAGTTGTATTGTTATTTCTTCCAAAAGATCTTGAAAACGACGTAGAAAAGAAAGATATCACTCTGTTGCAGGAGATGAAGGATGGTATTAAGTATGTCAAAAAGAAAAAAGCATTAACTTTGCTAGGGCTTTGTTTTATGGCTGCAGGACTAGGTATAGGATTAATTCAGCCATTAGGTATATTTATTGTGACTGAGCAGTTAGGGTTATCAAAAGAGAGTTTACAGTGGCTATTAACAGTAAATGGTGCAGGAATGATTGTTGGCGGAGCATTAGCGATGGTATTTGCGAAAAACGTTGCTCCGCAAAAGATGTTAATTATCGGTATGCTTGGTCAAGCAATTGGTATTGGCATTATAGGATATTCTACAAATTTATGGGTGACACTTACAGCGCAGCTTTTTAGTGGTTTAGCTCTTCCTTGTATCCAAATTGGTATTAATACGCTTATTATTCAAAATAGCGATACTGATTTTATAGGTCGTGTAAATGGTATTTTAAGTCCGCTTTTTACTGGTTCAATGGTGGTAACGATGAGTATTGCCGGTTCTTTAAAAGAGATGTTTTCATTAAGTATGATGTATGAAGGGACGGCTTTACTTTTTATAATTGGATTATTGTTTATTTTACCTATATACAATTTAAAGCCAGTAATAGTGGTGGAAAGTGAAATAAGTGGTAAAGGAAGTGCTGTACAAAATGAATCCTAATCCAAATGTTAAATACCCTATTGAAGGGAATCAAAACGTTCAATTTATAAAAAATACAATAACAAAACCTAATATACTTGTTGGTGACTATTCTTATTATGATACGAAAGATGGAGAAACATTTGAAGATCGAGTATTACATCATTATGAATTTCTAGGGGATTGCCTTACAATTGGAAAATTTTGTAGTATTGCATCTGGAATTAACTTTATTATGAACGGAGCGAATCATCGAATGGATGGATTTTCAGCATATCCATTTAATATATTTGGAAATGGGTGGGAGAAGTATACACCTAGTTTGTCTGATTTACCTTATAAAGGTGATACAGTTATAGGAAATGACGTTTGGATTGGTATGGATACAACAATTATGCCCGGAATAAAAATAGGGGATGGTGCAATCATTGCAGCTAAATCTGTTGTGACTAGAGACGTTGCACCATATACAATTGTTGGTGGAAACCCTGCAAATAAAATAAAAGAGAGATTTTCAAATGAAATAATCCAAGAATTATTGCAAATTCAATGGTGGCATTTTGACATTGAAAAAATAACTGAAAATATTGATGCTATTGTCCGAGGAGATATTGAACCATTAAGAAAGCTAAAAAGGGAATAAAAAATGAATGACAAATAGTATCATACCTCCGAATTTTGTTAATGATAATAGAACAAGGAGGTGTGATACTATGGCACAAGACGTTTTATGTGAAGTAAACAACTGTAAATTTTGGGCAAACGGTAATAAATGTAGTGCAGAGGCAATTTACGTAGTAAGTCATAAAGGTAAACATGCATCTACAACGGAAGAAACAGATTGCAAAACATTTGATCCAGAAGTGTAATTTCTTTAAGGGTAGCCAAATCGTGGTTGCCCTTTTATTAATCATAGTATTGATAATAAATATCATTTTCATTCATTGTTTTTAACTTTTCTTGTTATTTTTTCATATTTTTTTCATAAGTGATGTAATCCAACTCAATTCATGTTCAATTCGTGATTTACTAAATTCAATGACTTCAGTAATAAAAGATGAGGTGACATCTAGAGTCTGAATAGCAGTAAGCTGATTATGTAGTACGTTTTGACGTACAGTCAAAATCTCTTTTCTATCCTCATAGTCAAGTTTTTCAAATAGCGCAATACGAACTAGAAATTCTGTATTGTTTGTCGCAAGTTTTTCAGGAAACTCTCGTAACATTTCAGAAAAAATTTCTTCTCCTGTTTCTGTTATATCGTACATATTTCGGTTTGGTTTTCCGACTTGTTTATGTATTTTTTTCGTTATAGCACCCATATTTTCAAAGCGCCGAAGGGCAGGGTAAAGCATGTTGTGATTTAATTCAAAATTCTCACCTAAACGATTTTGAACATTTTTTTTGATTTCATATCCATGTTTTGGTCCTGTCGTTAATTCAGCTAGCAGTAAAATGTCAACGTACATAAAACTCCCCCTTATATATTTCTCAAGTTTTCTAATGAAAACTCTCCTTTTGTATATGTTAAAATAACATATGATAGTTTATACAACTTTGAACTGCCGACCTATCACTTTTATTGTAAAAGAAAAGGGAGGAAAGAACTATGGCTTCACCTGAAAATGTTATTTTAGTTCATGAAATTTCAAAGCTGAAAACAAAAGAAGAGTTATGGAATCCATATGAATGGTATCGTTTGATGAGGGATAATCACCCAGTTCATTATGATGAAGAGCAGGATGTATGGAATGTTTTTTTATACGATGATGTAAATCGTGTTTTATCAGATTATCGCTTATTTTCAAGTAGAAGGGAGCGCAGACAATTCTCAATTCCTCCTTTAGAAACTAGAATAAATATAAACTCTACAGATCCACCAGAACATCGCAATGTACGTTCCATTGTTTCTAAGGCATTTACTCCAAGAAGTTTAGGACAGTGGAAACCTCGAATACAGGCTATCGCAGATGAACTTGTACAACATATCGAAAAATGTAGTGAAGTTAATATCGTTGAACAGTTTGCTGCACCTTTACCTGTTACCGTTATTTCTGATTTATTAGGAGTCCCAACAACAGATCGTAAAAAAATTAAAGAATGGTCTGATATTTTATTTATGCCGTATAGTAAAGAAAAGTTTAATGATCTGGATGCCGAGAAAGGGATAGCATTAAATGAATTCAAAGCATACCTTCTACCGATTGTTCAGGAAAAGAGATATCATTTAACCGATGATATCATATCTGATTTAATTCGAGCTGAATATGAAGGCGAAAGATTAACCGATGAGGAAATTGTAACCTTTTCATTAGGTTTACTAGCGGCTGGGAATGAAACCACTACAAATTTAATTATTAATAGCTTTTATTGCTTTTTAGTAGATTCACCTGGAATTTATGAAGAGTTAAGAAAAGAACCTAACTTAATTTCAAAAGCGATTGAGGAAGTATTACGCTATCGCTTTCCTGTTACATTGGCCCGGAGGATTACAGAGGATACAAATATATTTGGTCCTTTAATGAAAAAGGATCAGATGATTGTTGCGTGGGTTAGTGCAGCGAATTTAGATGAGAAAAAATTTTCACAAGCCTCTCAATTTAATGTACATCGAACAGGAAATGAAAAACATTTAACCTTTGGGAAAGGTCCTCACTTTTGCTTAGGAGCACCACTTGCACGTTTAGAAGCTGAGATTGCATTAACTACCTTTATAAATGCTTTTGAAAAAATAGAGCTATCTCCATCTTTCTGTTTAGAAACATGTATATTAGAAAATGAACAAACATTAAAATACTTACCTATTCGATTGAAAGCCAAATAAAAATCATAACAAGGTGCATACATTTGCATCTTGTTTTTTTGTTTCTCAATTGTGAGTTTTCGAAAATTACCTTAATATGGAATTATATAAAGCGTAGAGGAGGATTCTTATGTTGACTTGTAATGGAAGTAAATCATTTCAAAAGTTTATTAAAGGTGTTACAGATCTTATGGAAAACAGTTTATTTGAAGAAGAAATAGTGTGTGGCATTGAAAAATTATTAGAAGAACTTTTAGAAAAGAAAACATGGCTTCCGTTAGATAAACAGAAGGCCAATTTGACTCAATATGCACGACATTTATTGTATGAAGATCCGCTCAAACGTTTTGAAGTACTAGCTCTCGTATGGAAAGATGGACAATCTACACCTTTACATGATCATGACGGCACATGGGGAGTAGAAGGCGTATTTTCAGGAAGGATAATGGTGCAGAACTTTATACAAACGAAACAACTTGGAAATTCACTTGTTTATTTAACACATACAGGAAATCTTTATTTGGGAGAAGGAGAAACTGATAAAGTAATTCCACCAGCGGATTGTCATATTCTTGAAATCAGCAAAAATGAAAGCGTTATTACGATTCATGTCTATGGAAAACGGTTAGAAAAGTTTAAAGTATATATCCCAACTGAAGAAAAAAATGTGTACATGTGTGAGACAAAATACATTAGTTATAATTCATAGTTTAAAATCCGAAGCTTTTTTAAAAAGAAAAGCTTTGGATTTTATTTTTAATTATTTCTTGACCTGAAACGCTTTTCATAAATTATAAATAAGAAGTACCTCACGAGGGTTGTATGAAAACGATACCTAATAATTAATTAAAACTCGTGTATTTATAGAAAGTGGTGAAGAAATAATGAAATTAATCGCAATTGATTTAGATGGAACTCTTCTTTCGGGGAATAAAATGATAAGTAAAGAAAATGCAGAAGCAATTCGAACATGTCAAGAAGCTGGTCATGTTGTAGCAATTTGTACAGGACGTTCTATTGTTGACATTGAGCGATTATTGTTAGAAGTTGATTTAGAGTGTCCAATCATTGCGGAAAATGGCGCCCTTATATATAAAGATAAAAAAATGATGAAGAGATATCCAATTCAAAATATGCAGGCACTTGAAATTGTAGAATATCTTGAAGAGAATGGTTTATATTATCAGCTTTATACTGATAAAGGTGTGTATGTGCCGGATTATGGAGTAGAGAGTGTACGTAATGAAATTGAGTATGTGAAGAATTCAAAAGAAAATTTCGACTTGAAAGAGTTAGAAACAATCGCAGCATTATATCTTGAGCATACAGCGTTTCATAGTGCGGAAAGTTGTAAACCAATTGTAGAAACAGATATATATGTGCATAAACTATTACCATTTTCTTATGATATTGAGAAATTAAAAAAACTAAAAGAAACATTTCTTCATAATACAGATTTAGCAATTACATCTTCATATTGGCACAATTTAGAGATTAATCATCGAGATGCTCAAAAAGGGAATGGATTATATACTTTAGCAGAACATCTTAATATTTCGGTTGAAAACACTGTAGCGATAGGTGATGGGCTAAACGATGTTTCTATGATGGAAAAAGCAAACATATCAATTGCAATGGGGAATGCAGTTGAAGAAATAAAAGCAATGTGCAAATACGAAACGTTATCAAATGAAGAACATGGTGTGGCACATGCTTTATATAAATATGTAATGTAATTAAAAAAGAAAAAAGAATCCAAATGGATTCTTTTTTCTTTTTATTAGGGGTAAGGTATTCTATGAGATTCATAGAAGCCTTATTACATTTTATTATATAGAATATATTGGAATAAATGTTTATATTTTTCATAAAAATTGTGAATATTTTATGAACTTTATATTTATTGCATGTTTATACCGCTATTAGTGACACGTATGACTCTCAAGTGAAAATTCAGTGAATATAAGGATGAATTCAAGTTACCTAGACAATAAGTGAGGAATCAACGAAATATATACTAATTAAAGGTATATTCAGTATATATATTCTTTTCTTATTTTAATTGAAAAATAAAATTTGTTCGAATAATTATTCTACAGCTATATACCTACACTAGCTTTCTTCGTATAATGGAGAAGTATGAATTTTACATTTGTATTAATTTTACATATTGAGGTGAAAAAGGAATGAATTCGCGGCTAATGGAACTTATTGATGTGAGTACAATAGAAACCATGGCAGAACAATTTTATAAATTAACTAACATATCACATCAACTTCTTGATGCTGAAAAAGAGTGTGTTTTTTCATTCGGAATGAATGAGATAAAAAAGAGTAAACTTCCAAAGATTGAAATCCCCATTTTCTTATACAATCAACATTTAGGATCTTTTGTTGTATGGTCCAAAAAAAGTGAAATTTTCAGTTGTCAAAAATACTTTGAAATGCTCTCGAATTTAATTTTAGATGGTGCAATAAAAATATTTCAAAGTAAAAATACAACGTTGCTTTCTCGGAAAGAGGAGGAACTACATACGATTTTACAAAACATGCCTGTTATGGTCGATGCGCTTGATTATAATGGAGATTTTGTTTTGTGGAATCGAGAATGTGAAATTGTAACCGGTTATACCGCTGAAGAAATAATTGGAAATCCCAATGCACTGCAATTATTGTATCCTAATCATAATTATCGCCATCAAATACAAAAGAAATTTTTAACTTGTGGAAAAAATTTCAGAGATTGGGAAATGCACTTAACATGTAAAAATGGTGAAATCAAAACAATAATGTGGTCGAATATATCAGAACAGTTTCCTGTAACAGGATATAGTTATTGGGCTGTTGGTGTAGATATTACCCATTTAAAAGCGATAGAAGAGCAGTTAAAACAACAAACATCTGAACTGGAATTAATTTTTAAAGCTTTACCGGATTTATGTTTCTTAACAGAAGATGATGGTACAATTATAGATTACAAGGCAGGATCTCCTACAAAGTTTTACGTACCCGCAGAAGCTTTTATGGGAAAAAAGTTTTACGAAGTATTACCATCTTCAGTAGCACAGCAGTTTCAGGAAGCCATTAATCAAGTGAAGGAAAAAGGAACGAATGTAATTGTAGAATATCCACTCACACTTAATGGAAGTATTGATTTCTTTGAAGCGAGGTGCTTACCATTATTACATGATAAAATTATGATTATTGTACGCGACATTACAGAGCGAAAAAAGACAGAAGAATTGTTAAACAAATCAGATACACTTGCAGCAATTGGTCAATTAGCAGCTGGCGTGGCTCATGAAGTAAGAAATCCTTTAACTGTAATTAAAGGTTTTATACAGTTATTCCAAATTAATAAAGAAGATCAAGAAAGATATTTTGATCTTATGCTTTCTGAAATTGAAAGGATAGAAGCAATCCTACAAGAATTTCTATCAATTGCTAAAACAGATGAGATAAATACAGAAAAGAAAAATATTTATCAAATTTTTAAAAATGTCGTATCGTTAATGAATACAAAAGCAATTATGACAAATATTCAAGTTGAACTATTTACGGATGACAAAGATATAATTATTGAATGCTCAGAAAATCAATTGAAACAAGTATTTATTAATATTTTGCAAAATTCAATCGAAGCTATGCCAAATGGTGGGGAAATTTCAATTCACATAAAAGAAATAAATGATGATGGTGTCATCATTCATGTAATAGATGAAGGAATAGGAATACCTGAAGAAAGAATTAAGAGATTAGGTGAACCTTTTTATAGTACGAAAGAAAAAGGGACTGGTATTGGATTAATGTTAAGTTATAAAATTATTGAAAGTCATCAAGGGACAATTAGTATCATGAGCGAGGTTGGTGTCGGGACAACAGTAACTATTCACTTACCGAAAGTACTAAGTAAACAATCTCTTTCTAATTGTGACGACAAATGTATAACGATACCCACTAGTAGTAATTCTTAAATGAATTAATACCCAATAACAAAGCGATTAGTGAAAACTAAGCTTTTTGTTATTGGGTATTTTTTATATTTAATTTAGTAAACTTTACCTTTTCTTTACCTTTGTTTTAATTTCTATTAAGTTTTAAACATTATATTAATATTTGTACAAAGCAATGTATAGAAATTGTACATTACTTTTAATATAGAAATGTGATTATTATTTGGAATATTGTAAGGAGGAGATTATGACAAGGTGAAAAAGCAAGAGAAGAAAAGTGGGAGAGTAGTACCTCTCCGGTTAAATATTTTATTCCTTTGTGTATTTTTATTATTTTCTGGCATTATTATTCAGTTAGGGAAAGTACAAATTTTTGATGGAGAAACATATAAAAATGAAGTAGAGAAGAGAGAAAATACAACCGTGGGTCTTTCTGTACCACGTGGGAAAATATTTGATCGTGAAGGAAATCCAGTAGTTGATAATAAGTCTTTACGTACAATTACATATACAAAGGTGAAAGGTGTAAAACAAGAAGAAATATTAAAATCAGCAAGACAACTTGCAGATATTATTGAAATGCCACAAGAAGATATAGATAAGTTAACGGAGACTGATAAGAAAGACTTTTGGATGCAATTAAATCCAGAACTTACTCAAGACTTAGTATCAAAAAAAGAAATAGATAAGTTCCGAGATAAGGATATTACCGGAAAAGAGCTAGACAAAAAAATAGAAGATTTAAAAAGGAAGCGCGTTACAGATAAAAATCTTCAAGAATTAACGGCTAAAGATATAGAAGTGTTAGCTATTAAAAGCAAAATGAACTCAGGTTTTCAAATGGCACCTCAAATTATTAAAAAGAACGTTAGTGAACAGGAATATGCGGTGATTAGTGAAAATTTAGCGAACCTTCCAGGGGTAGATGCATCAGTTGATTGGGAGAGAATCTATGTAAATGATGGGTTATTCCGTTCTGTCCTTGGTAACGTTTCAAATGCTGATGAAGGATTGCCACGTGAAAGATTAGATTATTATTTAGTGCGTGATTATAGCCGAAATGATAGGGTCGGCAAAAGTTATATAGAACAGCAATACGAAGATGTACTTCATGGTACAAAAAAAGAAGTAAGAAGCATTGCTGATAAACAAGGAAATACTATTAGAACGGAAACTGTTACTGAAGGGAAAAGCGGTAAAAATTTAACTTTAACAATAGATATGGAATTGCAAAAAAAAGTAGAGGAGAGTATAGAAAAAATATTAAAACAATATAAAGGATCAGAATCAATGTTAGACCGTGCTTTCGTAGTGATGATGAATCCAAAAAATGGCCAAGTATTATCAATGGCTGGGAAAAAGCTTGTAGAAAAAGACGGGAAAATGGAAGTAGAAGATTATGCTTTAGGCACGCTGACTAGTTCTTATGAGCTTGGATCAACGGTTAAAGGTGCGACAGTGTTAACAGGGTTTGAAACAAATGCAATAACTCCTGGAACACATTTTTATGATGCACCTATGAAGTTTAAAGGAACTAAGGAGAAGAAGTCTTGGAAAAATTTTGGTGATATAGACGATCTAAGAGCGTTACAAGTTTCTTCAAACGTTTATATGTTTAATATAGCATTAAAAATTGCTGGCGTGGATTATGTGAAAAATAGTTCACTAGATATTAAACAAGAATATTTTGATAAAATGAGGTATTATTTCAGGCAATTTGGACTAGGCGTACAAACTGGTATTGATTTACCAAATGAAACTGCAGGACAAATTGGAAGAAAAGATAATCAGCCTGGTTTCTTATTAGATTATTCTATTGGACAATATGATACGTATACACCACTTCAGCTTGCACAATATATTTCCACTATCGCAAATGGAGGGTATCGAATGAAACCACAAATTGTTCAAGAGATTAGAGAACAAACCGTTCAAAAAGATGAGGTTGGTAAAGTAGTACAATCAATAGAACCCGTTGTTTTAAATAGAATTGATATGAAACAAGAATATATTAATCAAGTAAAAGAAGGATTTAGAAAAGTATTTCAAGAAGGAGATGGAACGGGAGTAAGAGCGTTCCAAAAAGCACCATATAAACCAGCTGGTAAAACAGGGACCGCACAAACTGTATATGGTGGAGAAAATGATATTGGGCGAAATGAGAAAGGCGACCGTAGAGAATGTTATAATTTAACATTAGCTGGATATGCGCCATATGATGATCCAGAAGTAGCATTTTCTGTTGTAGTACCGTGGGTTAAAAATGATAAATCAGGCATTAACTCCGATATTGGAAAAGAAGTTTTAGATGCTTATTTTGATTTGAAAAATAAGCGATTAACTGGTGAAGCGCCAAAAACAGATGACTCTAAAGAGAATTAAAATGGACGAAACGTCTCTAGCATTCATGTGAACTAGAGGCGTTTTTATCTGGGAATAGATTAGAAATGAGGTATATATGAAGCTGTTTATTCTAAAATATTGGAGGAACATAGGTAGCTACATCATAATAATAATTGAGATTATATTTATTAATAACTCTTTTTTTATTTTAATGAGCTAAAATAATTCTATTAACGATTCACGTTTTGTAAAATAAATCATATATTGATAGCATAGGACAAGCAGAAAAGCTTGTTCTAACCTCACAGAACACTCCTTATCACGGTTAGGCATCTACATAGGTAGATGCCTTTTTTTATGTTGATGACTGAAAATTATTTATCAACATAATGTTGCAAGCACATTAGGACTATTAGGGGACGATTACATGTACAAATAACAGTATGCTTAATTAAAATAGTGAAATGTAAGGAGTGAGGAATAAGTGCTAAATATTTTAGTAGTTAATTTTCCAGCAGAGGGACATGTAAACCCTACATTAAATTTAGTAAAAGCCTTTACTGAACGAGGGGATAATGTACATTATATTACAACGGCAAACTTTAAGGGTAGAATTGAAGATTTAGGAGCTACTGTACATACTCATCCGGATCTATTAAAGGGGATTTCTATTGATGCTGAAACCTCATCTGGGTTAAATGCTTTCTTTCATGTGCATGTTCAAACTTCTTTATATATATTAGAAATTACGAAACAATTAAGTGAAAGCATAAATTTTGATTTCGTAATTTATGATATATTTGGTGCGGGAGAGTTAGTAAAGGAGTATTTAAAAGTTCCAGGTGTAGTGTCCTCACCTATATTTTTAATTCCTTCAGAGTTTTTGAAGACATTACCTTTTCATCCAAATGCAGATATACCATTCCAACCAGAGAAGATCTCTGAAAAATTATTAAACCAGATGGAACATGAATTTGGAGTAAAACCAAACAATAATCTTCAATTTATGAATAATAAGGGTGATGTTTGTCTCGTATACACAAGTCGTTATTTCCAACCTAATAGCGAATCATTCGAAGAAAATAACATTTTTATTGGACCGAGTATTTCAAAGCGTAAAACAAATATAAAGTTTCCATTGGAATCACTTAAAGAAAAGAAAGTTATTTATATTTCAATGGGAACACTGCTTGAAGGACTCGAACCATTCTTTAATACTTGTATTGATACTTTTTCAGATTTTGATGGGATAGTTGTAATGGCAATTGGTGATAGAAATGATATTTCTAAAATTAAGAAAGCACCAGATAATTTTATAATTGCTCCATACGTACCTCAATCAGAAATATTAAATGAAGCAGATGTTTTTATTACACATGGTGGTATGAATAGCGTACACGATGCCATTCATTATAATGTCCCATTTGTAATAATACCGCATGATAAAGACCAGCCAATGATAGCGCAAAGATTAACTGAGCTTGAAGCGGCACATAGACTATTGAAAGAACATGTTAATGTGCACACTTTAAAAGAGGCCGTAACAGATGTTCTTTCAAATGAAAAGTATAAACATGGTATAAGAAAACTTAATGATAGCTTTTTAGAATGTGGTGGTTCAAAAGAAGCAATTGCAGTTATTGAATCTCTTTTAAATAAAGTAAAACTTTAATCGATAGGGATTTTACTACCCATAAATAGCGGGATAAATAGTCGTAACTGTATACAAGCAAATTGTACAGCAGTATTTGCATGTAAAAAAGCAGTATCAAAAACGGGAACAGTGAGATCATTTTGGGAGATGAGTAAAGGTATTTCAGTACAGCCTAATAATATACCTTCAGCGCCGTTTTGAATTAATGATTTTGTAATTTGTAATAGCTTTTCTTTAGATGTTTCTGAAATGATCCCTCTACTTAATTCATCTAATATGACATGGTGGATAAAAGTTCTTTCCTCGTCATTTGGGATAATTGTCTCAATGTTATATTTCGCTAATCGTGATTTATAGAAATCTTGCTCCATCGTTTGTTTTGTTCCTAATAGTCCGATACGTTTTATATTCTGTTCTACCATTTCTTTAGCACTTACATCACCAATGTGAAGAAGCGGGATAGATATTGCTTGTTCTACTTCCTCGGCAAATAGATGTACGGTATTTGAACACATTAATAAACATTCAGCCCCAGATTTTTCAACTTTCTTTGCAACTGTAACTAGTTCATTTTTCACTTCTTCATATTGATGGTTTTGTAATAAAGTAGTTACTTCACCAAAGTCCATACTATATAAAACTAACTTTGCATTTTGATCGTATTGAGAGAGTGTAAGTGTATTAATATGTTTATAGTATAAAGATGTAGATTCCCAACTTAATCCTCCAATCAAACCAATAACTTTCATAATGCATTCCTCCCGAAACGATTTTGAATTTATTATTTCATAATTCCGATAAGAATACAATGTTTTAAATGATCTATTTAACAAAAAATAAAAATAGTAAGAAAAGTGTTGAAATTTACATTCTTTAGTGCCATAATACGAATTACAAATTAATACTTATCCAGAGAGGTGGAGGGAACGGCCCTAAGAAACCTCAGCAACCCCTATGCAATTTTATAGGAAGGTGCTAATTCCGCAGAGGACACGATGTGTTTTTTGAAAGATAAGAGGATTCTTGAACGTGACAGAAAATGACCTCTTATGTAAGAGGTCATTTTTTTGTTGTATAGAAAGAGAGTGTCGATGCATAATTCATTTTTAAATTAAATATAGAGTAATAAAAGTTGACTAATATGAGAGGGGAATTGTCATGAACAAATTATCAACAAAGTTAGTAGTAGCAATCGGTATTGGAGCAGCATTATACGGGATATTAGGGCTTTGGGGATTTTCTATTGCACCGAATACATTTATTAAACCAGCATTAGCTATATTAACTGTTTTTGGAGCATTATTTGGTCCAGTGGCAGGACTGTTAATCGGACTTATCGGTCATACCGTAACAGATACGATTGCTGGATGGGGGATTTGGTGGGGCTGGGTTATTAGTTCAGGAATTATTGGTTTTTCAATGGGGCTTATTCAAAGAAGAGTTGGTTTTAGTGTGAAAAACGGGTCGTTTAACAAGGGGGATATTTCTTATTTAGCAATTACTGGGCTAGTTGGTATTGTCATTGCTATTATATTTGCTGGGGCATTCGATATTATTGTGATGGGAGAACCATTTGACAAAATTGTTATACAAGTATTAGGCGCAACAATTTCCGATGTCATCGTTTTCTTAGTACTTGGATTGCCACTTACAATTGGTTTGGCGAAATCCAATAAGAAACATACACATTTAAAAATTGAAAAGTAGGGATGTTAACATGCAACCAATTATTTCGTTTGAACAATTCACCTTTCAATATTGGCATGCTGCGCAGCCTACTTTAAGTGATATTACCTTTCATATATACCCTGGGGAAAAAGTGCTAATTGCTGGACGAAGTGGTTCAGGCAAGTCGACATTAGCTCATTGTATAAATGGGCTAATCCCATTTTCTTACGAAGGGACTAGTACAGGTAACGTTTTAATTGCCGGTAAAGACCCGAGGGAAGGAAGTATTTTTGAACAAAGTAAACAGGTAGGAACAATTTTGCAAGATCAAGATGCTCAATTTATTGGTCTGACAGTAGAAGAAGATGTAGCTTTTTATTTAGAAAATGAATGTGTAAAGCAAGATGATATGAAAAAGATTGTTTCGGACTCATTAAGAAAGGTGAAGATGCATACGTTTCATAAACAAAGTCCACATGAATTATCAGGAGGTCAAAAGCAAACAGTTTCCCTTGCTGGTTTATTAACAACAAATGCGGATATATTATTGTTCGATGAACCGTTAGCAAACTTAGATCCACTAAGCGCCATACATACGATAGAACTTATGAAAGATATACATGAACAATATAATAAAACGATTGTTATTATCGAACATAGGATAGAAGAAATTTTAAAACTGGATTTAGACAAAGTTATATTAATTGATGAAGGTAAAGTCATTGCGATAGGAACACCAAAAGAAATCTTAGCGTCAAATATATTACCACGTATCGGCTTAAGAGAGCCTATTTACATCGAAGCATTAAAGAGATTACATTTTGATAGTAATAATGACGTAATATATCCAATGGAAAACCTTCAAAAAGAAAAGGTAAGCAACGTTATAAAAGAGTGGATGGAGAAACAAGTCATATTAAAAGGGAATACTAAAAACAAGGAATTACTTAAAGTGGAGAATTTATCATTTTCATACTCTAATAAACAAAAAGTATTAGAAAATGTAAACCTTTCAATATATGAAGGAGAAATTGTGGCACTGTTAGGACATAATGGAGCAGGGAAATCAACATTAGCTCATAGTCTTATAGGCATAAACAAAATGAAAAATGGGAAAATCTTGTTAAAAGGTGAAGATATTAGTTCTTGGTCTATTCGTAAACGTGGGGAAATCATATCTTACGTGATGCAAAATCCAAATCATATGATTACACAGCCTACTGTTTTTGAAGAAGTTTCATTTACATTAACATTACATAATTTTTCTAAGGAAGAAATTAAGAATAGAGTAGAAGGAACTTTAAAAATTTGTGGTTTATATCCATTTCGTAATTGGCCAATTCAAGCACTAAGCTATGGGCAAAAAAAGAGATTAACAATCGCATCTGTATTAACAACAAATCCTAAACTTATCATATTAGATGAACCGACAGCGGGACAAGATTATTATCACTATAAACAATTTATGTCTTTTATTAAAAACCTAGCTAAAAAGGGTATTTCATTTGTTTTTATCACTCATGATATGAATCTCGTACTAGAATATGCAGACCGTGCAGTAGTTCTACATGAAGGGAAAATTATTGCGGATAATACAGTGTTTGATGTATTAGGCGATCAAGAAACGTTACAAAGAGCCAACTTAAGAGAGAGTTCTTTAACCAAGCTTGTTAAATTTAGTGGGATTGCATGTCCAGAAAAATTTATGGAGCTTTATTTAGACAGTAATAGGAGGGAGGAAGGTGCATAGTACATATTTTCATCGTATGGATGGGGTAGTGAAATTGTTTTTATTTATTTTTTGTATGACGCTTACTTTTTTGTTTTTTGATTTTCGGGTGTTGCTAATATTATTTATTATTGGGTGTATCGGGCTCAGCATTGCTAAAATTCCATTTCGTAAAATTTTAATTGTTTTTAGTGTCATATTTACATTTAGTTTATTAAACTCTGTCATGATTTTATTGATTACACCAACTCATGGATCTGAATTAACTGAATCATATACCGTGTTTTTACATGTTGGATATGCAACGATTACATATGAAACATTATTTTATGCAGCTACACTTTCATTAAAGTATTTTACGTTATTACCATTTACACTTCTTTTTATTTACACGACAGATCCAAGTGAATTTGTAAGTAACTTAAGTAAACTGGGTATTCATTATAAGATTACTTATGCAATAAATATTGCACTACGTTATATTCCTGACATCCAGTCTGAGTATAAAATTATTAAACACGCGCAAGAAGCGAGAGGAGTGGCTTTTGAAAAAGGAGAAGCAAGTTTATGGGTTCGTATGAAGAACCGTGTTTTAATTTTCTGGCCACTAATCATTCATTCTCTAGAAAGAATAGATACGGTTTCAAATGCAATGGATTTAAGAGGATTTGGAAAGAAGGATAAACGTACATGGTTTTATACAAGTAAGGCGAAACGTGAAGATTTCATCGCTTTATTTGCCGGTATTTTCATATTTATTGTTGCGGTATATTTAAAATTAAACGTATTTCAAAACTTTTGGTATCCATTTTAAAGCACTCTTTAAACGAGTGCTTTTACTTATTTTTATGTAGACATGCTCAAAAAAGGGATATACACATAATGTATAATACGAACCAGTTAAAATGATCAACTACCTATTAGTTTTCAAACCAAAAGGAGGAGAAAATATGAGTTACGGTGGTTCTTGTGGTTTTGGTGGAGGTTTCGCTTTATTAGTTGTGTTATTCATTCTATTAATAATTGTAGGATGCAGCTGCTGGGGCGGAGGATACTAATTTTTAATTAGTCTTCACAAATGTAAACTAAAAAAACATTGAAGATACTTATGTATCGAAACAAATAAAAAAGGAGCGACTATGCTCCTTTTTTATTTGTTTTAATGTGTATTCTTACTATATTTCGGGAACGTAATCGTTAAAGTCGTTCCTTTACTAACGATACTTCTGATTTTTAAACTTCCATGCATCGTCTCAATAATCTTAACAGCAACCATTGTACCTAAACCAGTTCCTTTTGTTTTTGTACTAAAATACGGTTCACCGAATCGATGTATTTGCTCCTGTGACATTCCAACTCCGCTATCTTCAATTCGTATTTCAACTTTACTATTATTGATGGATGAGGAAATATTTAAGGTACCACCATTAGGCATTGCTTCAATACTATTTTTTATTAAGTTTAAAAAACATTGTTGAAAGTGCTGTTTATTACCAACAATGGTTGCCTCAGAAAAATCCTGTGTAATATGTATCGTATTCATATTACACAATGGCAATATCATATTAATAACTCGATTTAACTCTTGTTTTACTGAAATTTGATCTAATTTTTCTGGAGCAGGTTTGGCAAACGTTAAGTAATCATCGATAATTTCTTGGGCACGATTTAACTCTTCAAGTATATGTTTAAT
Source organism: Bacillus cereus group sp. BfR-BA-01347 (assembly GCF_022663835.1). Lineage (NCBI taxonomy): Bacteria > Bacillati > Bacillota > Bacilli > Caryophanales > Bacillaceae > Bacillus > Bacillus cereus group sp. BfR-BA-01347. Next base: position 237,302 of record NZ_JAKUGG010000007.1, read on the forward strand.
ATATTCGTCTCTTGATTCGGGAGTTAAATTTGGTGTTTTTAAAAGCTGTGTAAATCCTTTTACAACCGTTAAGGGATTCCTTACTTCGTGCGATATACTTGCAGCGAGTTGGCTAACAATCTCCATTTTTTCCATTTTAATTAATTTTGAGCGCATTAATACAGCATCTTTAATAACTTCATTTATATAAACAATAAATAACATTAAAGTAGTCGGTAATACCATGAAATAAATAATATACAAATTATTCACTTCAAAATCTGATAAGGTTATTACAATTAAAGTTGTAAATATTGCTAGGAAAAAGGTTAAAAGCATGGAAAAAGCTACTTTAAGTTTTCTATTATATGTATTAAATTTTGAAGATGCGAGTGCTGTAACGATGAACATTATTCCGTAAACAACAACTGTCAACATGTTAAAGCCATAAAATAAAAATCTCGTAATTAATAAAATTGCAAACAATATGATACCGACAGGGAATCCACCATAAAGCGTACCTATTATGACCGGAATTTGTCTTAAATCATGAATACAACTTTCATCCATATAGATAGGGTATCGCATACATAAAATAAGCGGGATACTAGAACAAAGGGTGATCAGTAGTATTTTATATTTCTTTAAATAGTGCCGGCTATCATATATGAAATAAAAAACAAATATACTACATAAAATGTATAGAAGATTATTTAACACGTTTTGATTAATATAAACAAAGTCCATAATATTTGCCTCGTTATTCTGAATTTCCTTTTCATATGTATTATACATGATAACATGTGTTAAGGTGAATAAACCTTGTTAATAGAAGATTTATTTGGATTTTGGTTATAAAATGCAAACATTAGCTAGCCAAAGCTACTTTTACCAAAAATTTTTTACTGGTTCTTCCTCCGTCCAAGTCTGGATGGAGCTTTTTTCTTTTTTGGTAACTCAACAAAATTAGCAGGATTTCTAGAAATAATATTTTGTTTAACTGCTAGATTTAAAGCTGTTTTTAGTATTCGATGCAATTATTTGAAATACCATTATCTAGTGTTAATTTATAGCATTTTTGAATGTGCATAACATTTAATTTATGAAGTGCAATTATTCCTATACTAGGTATAACATGGTGGTTTATATTGCTATTATAAGAAACTTTTCTATACTCACCCTTTTAATTTCTAACCACTGAACCATATAGTCTTTTAAACTAAGCTTAGTCGGCTCCACAAAAGCCCCTTCATTTGAAGTGCACCCCAATTGTTAGACACAGTCTAACAATTGGAGGTGCATTTTTTATGGCTAAATTTTCTTCAAAAGAAAAAATCCAAGCGGTGAAACGATATTTAGATGGT